>JBQCJO010000410.1:0-10727 GCA_051952735.1 Rhizomicrobium sp. | reverse complement strand
GGCCGGGCCGATTTTGCGGCTTTGGCTTTCTTCGGCGCGGATTTCGCACCGGCGGTCTTGCGGGTCAGAATTCAAATCCTCCGTTCAGCGCAACCGGCATGCGCGAAACTGGACGTCTTCAAAACCGCCAGTGACCGCGCTCCTCTTTCGGCTGCGGCATGACCTTATCACGCCGGGATTGCCCCATCCAACTAGGGCTGGCAGGCCAAAAAGAGATTTTCCTGCCAGTCGGTTTTCGCCCGAAGCTCGGTTGCGCTGAGTGGGTTGCGCTGGCCATCGACGATTGTGACGCAAGGCAGTTCCCCGCGCTTCAAGCCGGCAGCGGTGCAGCGGCGTCCCGACAGCCTTTGCATAGCCTTGGCCTTCAAAGGCGCAAGCGTGGAGCCGGGCCGCATGACCACCGCGATGGGAACACGCCGGATGATGTCCTGCCAGCGCTTCCAGCGATGAAAGCTTGCAAGATTGTCCGAACCCATCAGCCAGACGAAATCCACCTCGGGAAAGCGCTGCTGCAGCCTGGTGATCGTGTCGATGGAGTAACGGGTGCCGAGTTCGCGTTCCAGATCCATCACCAGGATCTTCGGGTGATGCTCGAACAGGCGCGCGGCGTAAGCCAGGCGATGCTGCAGCGGCGCCATGCCGATGGAAGGCTTGAGCGGATTCTGCGGCGCGACCAGCCACCACACATAGTCAAGGCCCAGCGCCTTGATCGCCATGTCGCTGATATGCAGATGGCCTTCATGCGCGGGATTGAATGAGCCGCCGAGCAGACCGATGCGAAGCCCCGCGGCGACGGGACCGGGCGGCCTGATCCACAAATGCGGCGTGCGTTCGTTCTTCTTCATGGCCGCGTTTGCCCCGTGCCGCGCACGACATATTTGAACGTCGTGAGCTGTTCGACGCCCACGGGTCCGCGTGCGTGAAGCTTGCCTGTGCCGATGCCGATTTCCGCGCCCATGCCGAACTCGCCCCCATCCGCGAATTGCGTCGAAGCATTCCACAAGACGATGGCGGAATCGAGCGCGGCAAGAAAGCGCTCCGCCGCCGCGGCGTCTTCGGTCACGATGGATTCGGTGTGGTGCGAGCCATAGGTCTCGATGTGGCGGATCGCCTCTTCCACGCCATCGACGGTCTTCGCCGTAATGACCGCGTCCAGATATTCGGTGCGCCAATCTTCTTCCGTGGCCGACTTGGCGGACGCAAACACAGCGCGCACACCGGCATCGCCGCGAATTTCACAACCCGCGGCGTGAAGATCGGCCAGAATGGAAATGCCCTGCGAATCCAGGATGGATTTGTCGATCAGCAATGTTTCGGCGGCGCCGCAGACTCCGGTGCGCCGCATCTTGGCATTGAGCACAATCTGATGCGCCTTCCGGGCGTTCGCTGCTGCGTGGACATAGACATGACAAATGCCTTCTAGATGCGCGAGCACCGGGACGCGCGCTTCATCCTGCACGCGCTTGACGAGACTCTTGCCGCCGCGCGGAATGATGAGGTCAATCGCGCCGCCCAATCCCTCGAGCATGAAGCCGACGGCCGCGCGGTCTGCCGTTTGCACGAGCTGGATTGCCGTTTCCGGCAAGCCCGCTGCACGCAGCCCTTTCACCACTGCGGCATGGATGGCCTGCGAGGAGTGCATCGAATCCGAACCGCCGCGCAGGATGACGGCGTTGCCTGACTTCAGGCACAACGCGCCGGCATCGGCCGTCACGTTGGGACGGCTCTCATAGATCATGCCGATGACACCGATGGGCGTCGCCACACGCGTGATGTCCAGGCCGTTGGGCTGCGTCCAGTGTGCAAGCTTGCGGCCCACGGGATCGGGAAGCTCCGCGACCGCGGCAAGGCCTTTGGCGATGGCATCGATGGATTTTTCGGTGAGCGTCAACCGATCAAGCATTGCGGGCGATGCTTTCGCTGCAATCGCCGCCTGCATGTCGCTCGCGTTCGCGGCGACAATATCCAGTGCATCTTTGCGCAGGGCCGCAGCGGCTGCCAGCAATGCCTTGTTCTTCGTCTGCGTGGATGCTTCGCGCAAGATGCGCGCGGCGTCGCGTGCGGCGCGGCCCATCGCCAGCATCTCGTTTTTCAGCGCCGTGCTCATGCGGAGCCTGTGAGCGCGAGATCATCGCGGTGGATCATCTCGTCGCGGCCGCGATAGCCGAGGATGGCTTCAATCTCCTGGCTCTTCTTGCCGGCGATGCGTTCGGCATCCGACGCGTTATAGGCACAGAGGCCGCGCGCGATCTCATGGCCTTGCTGATCGCGCACCGCCACGGCATCGCCACGTTCGAAACGTCCGTCGATCTGACGGATACCGGCGGGCAGCAAACTCTTGCCTTCGGACAATGCGCGCGCCGCGCCGGCGTCCACAATCAGCACGCCTTGCGGCTGCAGCACGCCCGCGATCCAGCGTTTGCGCGCTTGGGCCGGTGTGGTGCTGGCATGAAAGCGCGTGGACTTCGCGCCCTCCGCGATGGCACGCAATGGATGAAGAACGGCGCCTTTGGCGATGATGGTTTCGCAGCCCGCGGAGGCTGCAATCTTCGCGGCAATCAGTTTGGAAATCATGCCGCCGCGCCCGACGCCGGAGACGGACGTGCCCGCCATGGCTTCGATCTCGCGCGTGATCGCGGGAACGTCCGCAATATGCTTTGCGTCCGCGTTGCCGGTCGGATCGGCGGTGTAAAGACCGTCCACGTCGGAGAGCAACACCAGGCAATCGGCTTCCATCATGGAAGCGACGCGCGCGGCGAGACGATCATTGTCGCCGAAGCGGATTTCCGCCGTGGCGACGGTGTCGTTCTCGTTGATGACGGGAATGCTGCCCAGCGACAGCAAGGTCTTGAGCGTGGCGCGAGCGTTCAGATAGCGCGCGCGTTCTTCCGTATCGCCCAAGGTCAGAAGAACCTGCGCCGCGACCGTGCCGCCGCCGGAGAAGATGTCGGCATAAGCATGCGCGAGGCGCACCTGCCCGACCGCGGCAGCGGCCTGGCTCTCTTCCAGCTTGAGCACGCCACTCTTCAAGTCCAGCGCACGGCGGCCCAGCGCAATCGCGCCGGAGGAAACGAGGATGATTTCCTTGCCGGCACCTTTCAGCGCAGCGACGTCGGCACAGAGCGATGTCAGCCAATCGCGGCGCAGATCGCCGTTCGCGGAATCGACAAGCAAGGCCGAGCCGATCTTGACGACGATGCGTTGGGCACCGGCGAACATCTCACGGCGTCCAGGCGCGCTTGGGCGTGGTGCGCTTCTTCTCTTTGGTGCGGCGCTTGAGGATTTCTTTTGTCAGTGCGCGCAACGCTTCGGTCACGCCTTCGCCGCTGACACCGGACATCAGGATTACCTTCGCGCCGCTGGCCTTTTCCAGCGCGGCTTTCTTCTTGGTGATCTGCGCCTTGGGGATGGAATCGATCTTGTTGAGCGCAAGGATCTCCGGCTTCTCGGTCAGCCCGTGGCCATAGGCTTCGAGTTCGCCGCGAATGGTGCGGTAAGCGCCGACGACGGCGCTCTCCGTGCCGTCGATGAGATGCAGAATGACGCTGCAGCGCTCGGCATGGCCGAGGAAGCGGTCGCCCAATCCTGCGCCTTCATGCGCGCCTTCGATCAACCCGGGAAGATCGGCGATGACGAAATCGGTTTCGTCGATCTTCACCATGCCGAGCTGCGGATTGAGGGTGGTGAAGGGATAATCGGCGATCTTGGGTTTCGCCGCCGAGACACGCGACAGGAAGGTGGACTTGCCAGCGTTCGGCAAGCCGATCAGCCCGACATCGGCGATGAGCTTCAGGCGAAGGATGATCGTTTTTTCTTCACCGGGGATTCCGGGATTGGCATGGCGCGGCGCCTGGTTGGTGGACGTCTTGAAATGCGCGTTGCCGAACCCGCCATTGCCGCCCTTGGCGAGCAGCACGCGATCGCCGGTTTTGGCGAGATCGGCGATCAAGGTCTCGCCGTCTTCTTCGAAGATTTGCGTGCCGATGGGCACGCGGATGACCATGTCGTCGCCGTTCGCGCCGGTCATCAGCTTTCCCATGCCGCCTTCGCCGTTCTTGGCGCGGATATGTTGCTGGAAGCGGTAGTCGATGAGCGTGTTGAGGTTCTCGACGGCTTCGGCATAGACATCGCCGCCGCGGCCGCCGTCGCCGCCCCACGGGCCGCCATACTCGATGAATTTCTCGCGGCGAAACGCGACGCAGCCATTTCCGCCCGAGCCGCTGGAAATATAGACCTTCGCTTGATCGAGGAATTTCATGCCGCTGCCTTTCGCGCACGGGCGAAATCGCGGCGCATGATGGGACGATGCGCGACATGCGCCGCCACCGTTTTGAATCCGAGTTTCTCGAACGTCGACGCGACGCCGGTATAGATGCTGGTCGTGCTTTTCTTTCCCGTTGCCTTCACGGGATAGGCTTCGAGCGCGGACGCTTTGGCTTTCTTCGCGAAGTCCACCGCGCCTTCGATCAGCGCCGTCATCACGCCTTTGCCGCGCCAGTCTTTGCGGATGTAGAAGCAGGAGATCGACCACACCGGCACATCGTCCACGCGCGCCGTCATGCGCGAACGGTCAAGACCGGGAAGCGCGGCGCGCGGCGTGATCTGTGCCCAGCCGACGACCGTGTCGCCATCGAAAGCGAGCAAACCCGGCGGCGGACCTTTCTTGACGACGGATTTGAAGGCCGCCTTGTTCTTCGCGGCCGGCGTTTTCTGATACGCGCTGCCGATCCGCCAGAACATGCACCAGCACCCGCCGCACGCACCGTTTGCGCCGAACAACTCCTCGAGTTGCGGCCACAAAGCGGGCGTGAGCGGGCGGACCTTCAATGTCATGCGGCTTTCTTCTTCCAGAAATTGTCGCGCGTCAAAACCACCTTGTGGCAATAGACGCTATGGCCCCGGGCCATACAGTCCCGCTGGTCGGTGCCATCCGGCATGCAACCCAGCTTTTCCAGCACATGGCCGGAGGCGGGATTGTCGTGGAAATAGCCTGCGATCACCGTCTGAAGACCCAGTTCCATGAAGGCGAAAGCGACCAGGCGGCGGGCGGCTTCGGTGGCGTAGCCCTGTTGCCAGAACGGCTTGCCGAGCCAGTAGCCGAACTCGAAATAGTCGCCGTCCCGCCTGTGCAGCCCGCAACTGCCCAGATAGGCGCCGTCGTCTTTTTTCGTGATCGCAAAGACGTATTCGGTGCCGTTGAAACGGGCTTCGGCCGCCTTCTCGATCCAGCCGCGCGCATGCTCCTCGTTATAGGGATGCGGAACGCGCGACAGGTTCTTCGCCACATCGTAATCGCCGATCATCGCCACGATCTCCGGCACGTCGAACGGCGCCGGCACTCTCAACAACAGTCTCTTGGTCTCCAGTCTCCAAACCACAACACAATCTCCCTCCGTGCGAGGGAAATAAAAAAGGGAAGATGGCGGACCATCTTCCCTCGCATCTGATGAGCCGCCGATTTGTCCGGCAGCCCCTTTTACAGACTACCTATCTAGTTCGCGTCCTTCGCCGGATTTTGCGTAATCACCGATACGAATTGACGGCGCTTGTAGCCCGTCTTGAACGACACATGGCCGGCTTCAAGCGCAAAGAGCGTGTGGTCCTTGCCCATGCCGACATTGTCGCCCGGATAGAATTTGGTGCCGCGCTGACGCACGATCACGTTGCCGGCGTTGATGGCTTCGCCGCCATAGACTTTCACGCCGAGCATCTTGGGGTTCGAGTCGCGACCGTTGCGCGAGGAGCCGCCTGCTTTCTTGTGTGCCATACGTCTAGTTCCTAAGCCGTGCTGATGCCCGCAAGCGTTAGCTTGCAGAGATAGAAGTGATCTTCACTTTCGTGAAGTGCTGGCGATGACCGCGCTTGCGATGGGTGCTCTTGCGGCGCTTCTTCTTGAACGCCACGACCTTCTCACCCTTGCCCTGCTCGATCACTTCCGCGGTGACGGAGGCGCCCGAGATCAGCGGCGCACCGTGCTTCGGCTTGTCGCCGCCCAGCATCATGACTTCGCCGAAAGTGATCTTGGCGCCCGCATCGCCATCGAGACGCTCGATGGAGATCACGTCGTCTTTGGCGACCTTGTACTGTTTTCCGCCTGTGCGGATGACCGCGAACATAGGGTAAGTCCTTGAAATCATTGATATCCGCGCGGACAGGAGCCCGCCGGAAGCCGCGCAATATACTTAGCGGCGAAGCAGGGTCAAGGGACGGCGGAAAAAGCTTTTCCGGGCAGAAATTGTCACGGCGCCGGAGGGCTTCGCCTGCTTGGCACATCCGCGCGAACGCGGGAACATAGCATATCGAGGTCCGTTACAGATGCGTGGGCTGAACGGCATGAGCACGCCTCCACCCATGCCAGCGGCAACGAGCGGCACCAGCCGCTTGCGTCACCGGAACAGGAAGCAAACGTGAGCAACATCGATTTCAATATAGAGGGCGGCGACAATCGCCTCGCCGAAAGCATCGCGCGGCTGCAGGACGAAGCGGAGACGCTGATGGGCGACATGCCCAACGTGCCGCCGGAGCTGAAGAACAAGCTGCAATCGCTGCAGGACCAGATCTCGGATCTGTATTCGATGATCTCGGAAGAAGCGGCTTACGGCGTGGATGCCGTGGAAGAAGCCATTGTCGCGCGGCCCTGGACCAGCGTGTTTGTTGCGTTCGGTTTGGGCTGCGTCCTGTCCGCGCTTCTGCGGCCCGCGCCGCGCCGCGGTTATTTCTGATCGGAGTTCATCATGGCGACCGCCACCACACAGAAAAGAACACGCCAGCGCGCCGTCGCCGCCACCGCACGCCGCAGGACCACAGCGCGCCGCCGCGCGCCGCAGGCTCCGCAAGGACCGGATGCCGGAACGATCGCGACCTGGGCCGGCTTTGCGCTCGCCGGTCTTGTGATCGCCGTCGGTGTCGCCGCGTTGCTGGTAGACGACGTGCCGTTCGAAGACCGCCACATGCGCGCGGTTCGTCATCGCTTGCGGGATCGCGCGTCGCATGCCTCCGCTGACGCGATCGATGTGCTCAGCCGTCAGTTCGCCGAGTTGCGCGGAGACGTGCAGAGGCGCCTCGCGGATTTGCGCTAAAACGGCTTAGTGCCGTTTGAAATACTGAACCTGCTTTTCGTGCTTCTCGGCTGCCGCCTTTGTGCGGAAGGTGCCCAGATTGCGGCGTTTGCCGGTCTTGGGATTTTTCTTGCGCGAATAGAGGCGATAGCCGCCGGACGGCAATTTGCGGATCATGGAAACCTCCTTGTCCTTATAAGAACAACCGGAGGCCTTCCGCGGTTTCAATCCATCACGATGCGCGGCGCATAGCGGTGCAGCATGGCGCCATGATCGGAAAGCCAGCGCTGCGCGCGCTTCACGTCGGCGCCCAGAATCTCGACGAGATGCCAGAAGCGCGGGCTGTGGTTCATCTCTTTCATGTGCGCCACTTCATGCGCCACCACATAGTCGAGCACGAAGTCCGGCGCGAGGATGAGCCGCCAGGAAAAGGACAGCGTGCGCTGCGCGGAACAGGAACCCCAGCGGCTGGCGGTGTCGCGCACGGTGATGCGCCGCGGTTTGATGCCGAGTTTGTCGGCATAGAAGGCGGTGCGCGCATCCAGCGTCTTGCGCGCTTCGCGCTTCAGATAATCCAGAACGCGGCGCGAGGCATGTTCGGGATGGCCGCTGACGAGAATGACCGGCTCGCCGTCTTCTTCGTCCGCCCACACCGGCGCACGGCCTTTTTCGCCTTCCACAATATGATGAAATTCACCGCGAAACGGCACACGCTCGCCAATGCCCAGCGGCACGGGCTTGGGCACGCGGGCAAGGCGCTTGCGAATCCAGTCCGTTTCGGAGCGCGCGAAGGCCAGCGCACCTTCCAGCGCGCGGCGCGACGGCGCCACCACCGTTACTTCGCCCGTGGAGGGATGGACTTTCACGATCAACCGCCGCGCGCGCGGATTGAGGCGCAACGTCACAGGCACGAAATCACCGTCGATCCGCAGCAATTCGCGGCCGGCCAGTTGCCGTGTCACTTTTTTGCGGGGCTGCCCCAACAAACGCATGGGCTTTCCTTTGTCTCACCGTTGCGCTTTGCTTGGCTTACACGCAAAGAGCGCACGCAATATGACGAACCATCCTCGCTTTCATCTGGCATTTCCGGTTCGCGATCTCGCCGAAGCGCGCGCGTTCTACGGAGACTTGCTCGGATGCAACGAAGGCCGGTCTTCGGACGAATGGGTCGACTTCGACTTTTTCGGTCACCAGATCGTCGCCCATTTAAGCCCGGACGAGGTCGGACACAAAGCACATAATGTTGTTGACGGCGAGGATGTGCCTGTGCGCCATTTTGGAATCATCCTCGAGATGCATGCGTGGAAAGAACTCGCGGCGAAACTTTCCTCTCGCAATGTGAAATTCATCATCGAACCGGGAATTCGTTTCGAAGGACAACCGGGTGAGCAGGCGACGCTCTTCTTCGCCGACCCCAGCGGCAATGCGCTGGAATTCAAAGCGTTCGCCGACGAAAAGATGATATTCGCGAAATGAGCCCGCGCAATTCGACGCAAATTGCATTGATGTTGGGCGCGGTGTCGCTCGTGCTCATTCTGGGCGCGCTCGGCTTCCAATATATCGGCGGCTATCCGCCGTGCGAGATGTGCATGTGGCAGCGCTATCCGCATTTCGCCGCGATCGTTGTGGGATTGGGCGGCGGGTTGTTGCTGCAGATGGGCGTATTGCCGCAGAACCTTGCGAAACCGGTTGCGATCCTGACCGCAGTGTTGCTTGCGATCACCGGCGCGATCGGCGTCTATCACGCCGGCGTGGAATGGAAAATGTGGGCGGGACCCGCCGCATGCACCGGATCGGCGTTCCAGCTCACCGGCACGCTCGATCTCAATGCGCATGTGGTGAGCTGCGATCACGCGGCGTGGCGGCTCTTTGGCGTTTCGATGGCGGGATACAACGCGCTTATCTCACTCGGTTTCGCCATCGCCGGTTTCGCGCTGATCGCGAGGAAGCCGCAATGACCGCGCGCAGAAAACGCCCGACTATGCCCGGCGTGCAAAACGCCGTGGACACCGAATCCATGATCCGCGTGGATCATGCGGGCGAATATGGCGCGGTGCGCATCTATGAAGGCCAGCTTGCCGTGTTCGGCAACAGCAAGTCCGAAACGGCTGAGGCCATCCGCAAGATGGCGGAGCAGGAGCAAGAACATCTGGCGGCGTTCGACAAACTCGTCAACGAACGCCGCGTGCGTCCCACCGCCCTGGAGCCTGTGTGGCGCGTCGCCGGTTTCGCGCTGGGCGCGGCCACGGCGCTGATGGGCGAGAAAGCCGCGATGGCCTGCACTGCCGCGGTGGAAGAAGTGATCGACGAGCATTACGCCCAGCAGATCGAACGGCTGGACGGTGATCCCAAGCTGAAGGACAGCATCGAGAAATTCCGCGCGGACGAGATCGCGCACAGACACGAAGCCTTGGAACGCGGCGCCGAAGAAGCGCCCGGATACAAGCTGCTCAGCGAAACCATCAAGGCGGGCTGCCGTCTCGCCATCAAGCTTTCCGAACGCCTATGAGCGACGACGAAGAACGCCACGCGCGGCTGCAGCGCGCTGCCCATCCGCGCCGCGCGACGATGGACGATGCGCGCGCCATCGCGCGCCTCTTCGCCGCCGCCTTCACCACCGATCCGGTGATGGACTGGATCGCGCGGCCAGGCCCGAGGCGCGCGCAAGGACTTGAGACCTTTTTCTATTGGCTGCTGCAGAAGCGGGCGATCCCCTTCGGCCATGTGTGGATGGCGGAAGATGCGAGTGTTGCCGCCGCGTGGCTTCCGCCGGATTCGCCGGCAAGCCCCGGCGAGTTCTTCGATCAGCTCAAGCTCATTCCGATGTTCATCCGGCTCTGTGGCTTCCCGCGGCTGGGACGCGGTTCGGCGATGGGCGATGCGATGGAGAAGAACCATCCGCACGAGCCGCATTTCTATCTGGCGTTCATCGCCGTTGCGCCGCGCTTTCAGGGCATGGGCCTTGGAGGTGCATTGCTGGAAGCGACAATGAAGAAAGTCGACGAAGCGGGTGCGTCTGCGTATCTCGAAAATTCCAATCCGAAGAATACGAAGCTTTATGAGCGTGCCGGGTTCGTCGCACGCAAAAGCATCTCGCCGCCCGGCGCGCCGCCGCTGATCGCGATGTGGCGGAACGCGCGATCTTGAAGAAAATGTGCTTGTGACTCTCACCCTTCGACAGGCTCAGGGTGAGGAGATTGAGTTCGTTCCTCATCCTGAGCTTGTCGTGGCTCGACAGGCTCGCCATGAGGAACAAGTAGCCAAAATCCTCATCCTGAGCTTGTCGAAGGATGAGGCAGCGCCGATGCACTACGGCTCCAGTTCGCTATCCCAATACAGATAGTCCGCCCAGCTTTCGTGCAGATGGTTGGGCGGGAAGCGGCGGCCATTGTTGCGCAGCTCGTTCACCGACGGACGATGCGGCAGGATGCGCGGGAACATGCCGATGTGCTGCGGCAGCCTTCCGCCCTTCAACAGATTGCAGGGGGCGCAGGCAGTGACGACATTCTCCCATGTCGTCTTGCCGCCGCGCGAGCGCGGGATGACGTGATCGAAGGTGAGGTCTTCTTCGTCGCCGCAATACTGACATTCGAAGCGGTCGCGCAGGAACACATTGAATCGCGTGAACGCGGGATTGCGCGCGGGCTTCACATAGCTTTTGAGCGAAAC
>JBQCJO010000409.1:0-2002 GCA_051952735.1 Rhizomicrobium sp. | reverse complement strand
GTGTGCTTGGCCTCTATCGCAAGTCGCACATTCCCGACGGCCCCGGCTATCAGGAGAAGTATTACTTCACGCCCGGCGATACCGGCTTCAAAGTCTGGAACACGAAGTTCGGCAAGATGGGCGCGGCGATCTGCTGGGACCAATGGTTTCCCGAAAGCGCGCGCTCCATGGCGCTGCTCGGCGCCGAAGCGTTGTTCTATCCCACCGCCATCGGCACCGAGCCACCTCCTGCGCCGCCCGTCGACAGCCGCCATCATTGGCGCCGCGTGATGCAGGGCCATGCGGGCGCGAACTATGTTCCACTCGTCGCCAGCAATCGCATCGGCACGGAGAAAGGCGCGGCGACGGAGATGACGTTCTACGGCACCTCGTTCATCGCAGGACCGACAGGCGAAATCGCCGCCGAACTCGACAGCACCCATGAAGGTGTCTGCACTGCGTCTTTCGATCTGGATGAGATCGCCAAAGCGCGGGCGTCATGGGGCCTGTTCCGCGACCGCCGCCCGGATCTTTACACCCCAATCCGCGGCCACGACGGGCGGTAAGGGGTGGGGGCGGTACCCCCATCAATTGGCAAAACAACTACCAGCAGGCGCAGGCCTCGCGTCCGCGCGCTACCACATCTGGGAATTCCCGTTTTCGCCGGAATTCAAACCTTCGGCGGCATCACGTTCATCACAGACAGCGTCATCGCTTCCACGCCAGCCTTGATCGTTGGCTCCGGCAACACCGTGAACAGCGGCGAGTGGTTCACCGGCACGGGAATACCCTTCTTGGCGGCTTCCGCGATGGTCTTCGGATCCATGCCGCCCAGCGTGAGATATTCGCCCGGCACACCCGCGCGCTCGAATTCGGAGAAGTCTTCGCTGGCCGGAATAGGGCGCTCCATCGCAGACACCTTGTCGCCCATCGCCTGTTTCAGAACGGCGGCTGTCCTTTCCGTCAGCACGGGATCGTTCATGACGGAATAGGCCGTGTCGCCGAGCTTGATCTGCGGTGCTGGTGCGCCGGACATCGCCGCCACGGCATTGGCGGTGCGCCGCACGCCATCCAGAATTTTCGCGCGCGTCTTTTCATTCAGCGTACGGATCGTGCCGCGCAAGGTCGCATCGTCGGGGATGATGTTACCCGCGCTGCCCGAACTGACGGAGCCGACGGTGACCACGCCGAATTCCATCGGGTCTTTCTCGCGGCTGATGACGGTCTGCACGTCCTCGATGAAGCGCGCCGCCATCACGATGGGATCGATGGATTTTTCCGGCATGGAGCCATGTGCGCCGCGGCCCACGAACGTGATCACCATCGAATCCGACGTGGTGTCATACGGGCCGGAGATGTAGCTGACCGTGCCGGCCGGATCGGGGCCGACATGCAGCGCAAACGCCATATCCGGCTTGCCGAAGCGTTTGTAGAGACCATCCGCCAGCATGCCCGATGCGCCATTCACGCTTTCTTCCGCGGGCTGGCCGATGAACATCACCGTGCCGCTCCATTTGTCTTTCATGGAGAGCATCGCTTTCGCGGTGCCGACCCAGATCGCCATGTGGGAGTCATGGCCGCAGCTATGCGCGACATAAGTCTCGTGCCCTTCCCATTGTGCCTTCACCTGGCTGGCATAAGGCAGACCGGTCTTTTCCTGCATCGGCAGGGCATCGAGTTCGGTGCGGACCATCACCAGTGGACCAGGGCCATTGTGATAGATCGCAACCACGCCCGTTCCGCCGACGCCTTCGGTGACTTCAAAACCGAGCGCGCGCATCTCGCCCGCGAGCTTCGCAGCGGTGCGCGTCTCCTGATGGCCAAGCTCGGGATGCTGGTGGATGTCCTTGTAGATGTCGAAGAGGTGCGGATAGTCCGCGTTTATTTCCGTCTCGAGCTGCGGCTTTACCGTCGCCACATCGAACGCCAGTGCAGGTGCCGTGAGAGAAAGAAGCGCGGCCGCAGCGGCCGTGGCGAGCAAGGTCGTCGAAAAACGGATGTGCATTTTGGAATCCCCCTGACT
>JBQCJO010000408.1:0-2075 GCA_051952735.1 Rhizomicrobium sp. | reverse complement strand
CATCATGAAATGGCCCGCCGCCATGATCGATCCGCCGATGATCACCGCGCGCCGCCGCCCCAGCCAGCGGTCGGAGATGACACCGCCGATGAGCGGCGTGAAATAGACGAACGAAGAATAGAGCCCGTAGATATAGGATGAATGCGCCTGCGTGATCAGCAGCTCTTTCGTCATGTAATAGACGAGCAGCGCGCGCATCCCGAAGAAGGAGAACTGGTCCCACATCTCGGTGAGGAACAGGATCGTCAGTCCGCGCGGATGGCCGAACCAGGTCTTGGATTGCAGTTGCGCGATGTCGTCCGTCACGCATGGCTCCGCGCGGCAGGGCGGGCGGCGAAACGGTTCGGCGAAAGCTGCGCAATCAGTGCGGCATCGAACTCCGATTTGGCGTCGCCGCGCAGAAGCGACGCGGCGAGACGCGCGGCGGCCGGTGCCGTCTGGATTCCATAACCGCCTTGTCCCGCAAGCCAGAAGAAGCCGGGCAGCGCGCCATCGAAACCGATCACAGGCGAGCGATCCGGCGCAAAGGAGCGTAAGCCCGCCCAGCGGCGGCGAATGCGCGTGATGGCAAGCGTCGTTGCCTGCTCAACGCGATCGACCGCGACAGCGATGTCGAACTCTTCCGGTTGCACGTCGCAGGGCGGCACGAGTGTTTCATCGGCAGGAGAGATAAGAAGCAGGCCCGCGTCCGGCTTCAGATAGAAGCTCTCATCGATATCGATCACCATCGGCCACGCATCGGCGGATATGCCCGCCGGCAATTCGGCGAGAAGCGCGGTGCGGCGGCGCGGCTTGATCTTCAGCGGGGTGGCGCCCGCCTTGCCCGCGACCGTATCGGCCCATGCGCCGGCGGCGTTGACGGCGACCGGTGCCGAGTATTCGCCCGCGCGCGTCTGTGCGATCCATTTGCCGTCGCGATATGCGAGCGTCTGCGCGTCCGCATTCACCAGCAGCGTTCCGCCGGCACTTTTGAACTGGCGCAGATAGCCTTGATGCAATTCGTTGACGTCCACATCCGCGGCGTCATCCTCGAACACGGCCGCTGCGACATATTCCGGACGCAACACGGGGCAGGCGCGCAGAGCTTCTTTGCGCGACAGCCTGCGGATCGAGCCCGCCAGATCGGCATTGCGCGCGAATTCTTCCAGATGCGGAATCTGCTCCTGCCGCGCGATATAGAGAGAGCCGCGCGGTTTCACGAGCGGGTGCTGCGCGAAACCTGCTGGCGGATTGTAGAAGAAGTCGCGGCTCGCGCGGGACAGTGCGCGTACCACGCCGTTGCCGTAAATTTCCGAGAAAAGCGCTGCCGAGCGTCCGGTCGAGTGATAACCGGGATGATCTTCGCGCTCGAGGATCGCGATCCGATGGGTGCGCGCCAGCTCCGCGGCCACAGACGCGCCGGCGATCCCGGCGCCGATGATCAATATGTCAAACGATGACGTGCTCATGATGCGCGCACCATCGCTGCCTCGCTCCGGCGCATGGCGCGCGTGGCCGCGTAAAACAGGATGCAGCATGCGGCAACCACCGGCGTGGCACCCGTGCTGAGCGCAAGGCCAACCGCCGATGCATCGCGATAGATGTAGTCCGTCGCAAGTGCGACGAGCGTGGGACCCAGTCCCAGCCCGACGATGGTGTTGCAGAACGCGATGGTCGCGGTGCCGAGTCCGCGGCTTTCATGCGGCAGAAGATCCAGTGTCGTCGCGATGCCGATGGTGCCCGCCGTGGAAGAGATCGTGATCCACGCGAACACGGCGAAAAGCGTGAGCGCGGGTGAGGGCAGAATGCCAACGGGTGCCGCGATAAAGCCAGCGATCATGATCACGCCGCAGAGCGGAATCCGCGCCAGCGGCCCGAAGCGCTCGGCCACACGATCGGCCAGAAAGCCACCAAGCGGCGTTCCGATCAGGCCGGCCGCGATGGCAATACCGCCGAGCGCGGCGCCGACTTCGCCCGGCGTGAAGGCGAAATGACGGGTTAGCAAGGCCGGCGTCCAGGACAAGATCGCGTAGTCCACGATGGAGCCGATCGCGAGCGCTCCATAAAGCGGCAGCAGCACCGCATACTGGTTGCGG
>JBQCJO010000407.1:0-7703 GCA_051952735.1 Rhizomicrobium sp. | reverse complement strand
AACCGCACCAAGCACGGCGTGGCCAAGGCGGTGCGTGATCTGGCGAAGGCGCGGGATGAGAAGGCGGCACGAGACATCGACGCGCACAAGCTGGATGAAGATAAAGCCTGATTGTCATCCCCGGCCGAGCGACCGACAGGGAGCGAGGGGAAGGGGACCCAGGTGGCTGCCACCGCTCTATTGCAGAAAACTGTACGCGGCTTAACGTCAAAACCGCCTTTGCATTTCCCGCCTGGGTCCCCTTCCCTCGCATCGCACCGCGATGCTCGCCGGGGATGACAAACGAGTTTTGAATTGAGCAACGCACAGAAACCCCACGGCCCCTTCGCCGGACTTCTTGTTCTCGATCTCACCCGTGTGCTCGCGGGGCCTTACGCCGCGCTGATGCTGGGCGAGATGGGCGCGCGCATCATCAAGATCGAGCCGCCGGTGAAAGGCGATGACAGCCGCCATATCGGTCCCTTCGTCAAAAACAAAACCGGCAAGGTGAAGTCCGGCTATTTCATGAGCGTGAACCGCGGCAAGGAATCCATCGCGCTCGATCTGAAAGCCGATGCCGACCGCAAGATCTTCGAGGCCCTGCTCTCCAAAGCCGATGTGCTGATCGAAAATTATCGCGGTGGCACGATGGAGAAGCTCGGCTATGGCTATGAAACGCTGAAGGCGAAACATCCGAAGCTGATCTACGCCGCCGTGTCCGGCTTCGGCCACACCGGGCCTTACTCCAAACGCCCGGCATACGACATGGTCGTGCAGGCGATGGGCGGTGTGATGAGCCTCACCGGCCATCCCGGCGGCCCGCCCACACGCGTGGGCACATCCACCGGCGATCTCACCGCCGCGCTGTTCGCCACCATCGGCATCACCACGGCGCTCTACGATCGCGAGAAGACGGGCAAAGGCCAGAAGGTCGATGTCGCGATGCTCGATAGCCAGGTCGCAGTATTGGAGAACGCGATCTCGCGTTACGTCGCTACTGGCGAAGTGCCTGGCAAGCTCGGCTCGCGCCATCCGTCCATCGCGCCCTTCGCGGCGTTTGCCACGAAAGACGGCCACATCGCCATCGCCGCCGGCAATGACGACATCTGGACTCGCGTTTGCAAAGTGATGGGCCGCGAGGAACTGGCGCGCGATCCGCGCTTCCTCACCAATCCGCTGCGCGTGCAGCATGTGGATGCGATGGCCGCAGAGATGGAAAAATCGCTCGCTGCGAAACCGTCGAAGGAATGGCTTGCGGCGCTGGAAGCGGAAGGGGTGCCCTCCGGCCCCATCAACACCGTGGCCGATGTGATGAGCGATCCGCAGGTTCTCTCCCGCAACATGATCGTCGAAACGCAGGATCCCGACCTCGGCCCGATCAAGATGCAGGGCAACCCGGTGAAGCTCTCCGCGCATCACGACCCAAAGACTCGCAACGCCGCGCCCGATCTGGACGCGGACCGCGAAGCGATCTTGAAAGAGTTCGGGCTCTAACCGTCGATCAGCGAATCCGGCAACCGGTTCTCTTTGCTGGCGCCCGGTGGGAAATGCTTCGCCAGTTCCGCGCCACAGATGCCGATGGCTTTCACGAAGCCCTCGCCCGCGCGTTCCTGCGCCAGTCCGACGCTCAACGCCGAAGCCGCGTTGTGCCACACCATGGCATCGCAAGACTTGCCCACGCTATCGCTGACCACGATCTCCACCATCCGATCGAAGCGCGAGACATAGATCATTACATAAGGACCTGCCTGCAGCCGCGCGACCAGCGTGGCGAAATGGTGACGCGCGGAATTGCGCACGCGATGGCGTTTCACGAAGGGCGGGGTGATCGCGCGCCGCACTGCCGGCACCGAACCGATCAACGCGACGGCCGCAAAAAGAAACGTCTGCACGAACGCATAGGAAGCCAGCGCCAGAACCACCGCATTGCCGATCAGAACCGTCTGCCCCGACGCCCAGCCGGACAACGCATCGCCCCAGCTTTGCGGGCGCAATCCGAACGCCAGTGCCAGCGGCGGCAATACCAGAGCCGCGATTGCCGCCCATGCCAGCGGCACTTCGCGATAATGCGAAGCTTCTTCCGTCAGCACACAGCAGACTTCGCCGGATGTTTTCGTTTCGGCCTGCGCCACCGCTTCCGCGATGCGCTGCCGTTCGTCTGCGCTGAGCGTCACCATGAGCCGGAGGCGCCTCCGCCGCCGAAGGATCCGCCGCCGCCGCTGAAGCCGCCACCGCCGCCCCAACCGCTGCCGCCGCCCCAGTCACTGCCGCCACCGCCGCGGCCCATGCTGCCCAGAATGATCCACGGCAAAACACCCATGCCGCCGCCGCGACCGCGCCGGAAGAAACTGGAAATCACCATGATGATGATGAAGCCGATGAAGATGGCCGTGAACGGATCGAAATCGTTATCCCGATCCTTCAGCTGCTTTTCCGCCTGCGCCACGCGCGCCTTCGCGGCCGGCGCATCCAGCGTGAGCTGCTCGACGATCGCATTGGTGCCGGCAACGACGCCGCCCTGCATGTCGCCGGCCTTGAACTTGGGCAGCACCTTCTCCTGCAGGATCACGCTGGAAAGCGCATCGGTCAGGATCGGCTCGAGGCCATATCCCACTTCGATGCGTACGCGCCGTTCTTTCGGCGCGATGATGAACAGCGCGCCGTTGTTCAGCTTCTTCTGTCCGATGCCCCAGGCGCGGCCGAGCTGATAGCCGTAATCTTCGATCTCATAACCCTGCAGCGACGGCAGGGTCACGACGACAAGCTGCCGCGATGTGCGCTGTTCCAGATCGGCCAGCTTCTGCGTGAGCTGCGCCTGCGCCTCCGGCGAGAGGATATGCGCGTCATCCACCACACGGCCGGTGAGCTGCGGGAAGGTCGGCGCGGCAAACGCCGCACCCGCAAAGGCGAAGACGATCGCCAATGCGAGAGCGGCGCGCTTGAGCAGAGTTTGCGTCATCAGGGCTGCTGCGGCGGGAAGCTGACCGTGGGGGCCGACTGCGCGGAGGCGCTGGCCGTGAAGGGCTGCGCTTCCTTCTGGCCGCTATAGATCGTCTTCGCCCAGATCACGGTCGGGAAGGTGCGCAAGGTCGTGTTGTATTGCCGCACGGCCTCATTGTAGTCGCGCCGCGAGATGGCGATGCGGTTCTCTGTGCCCTCTAACTGCGATTGCAGCGCCAGGAAGTTCTGGTTGGATTTCAGATCGGGATAGCGCTCGCTGATGACCATCAGCCGGCCCAGCACGCCGGACAATTGATCCTGCGCCGCCTGGAACTCCTTGAACTTCGCCGGATCGGTGATGGTGGACGCATCGACCTTCACTTGCGTGGCGCTGGCGCGTGCCTTCACCACATCCACCAGCACCGCTTTTTCCTGCTGGGCATAGCCCTGCACGGTGGCGACGAGATTGGGCACCAGATCGGCGCGGCGCTGATACTGGTTCTGCACATCGCCCCAGGCCGCCTTCACCTGCTCGTCCTTGGTGGGAATATCGTTGATGCCGCAACCGGCAAGGTATAGCGGCAGGAAAAGGATCAGGAGCGCGCGCCCCAAATTGTTGCGTCCGATCGCGAGATTCATAGGTGTTCCCCTCCAAGGGTTGGCCTCGATGGCGTGAATATAGGGATTCCCCGCGCTCCGCGCAGGGGTGAAAAACGTTCCCGGAACGCTTACATTGCTCCAATGCCTTTCGACTCAGAACTGTCATGAGCGGTTACGGAGACCGCTACCGCGATCCTTTGGACGATGCTTTTGGTGAGGAACCGGAAGCCGTTCCGGTCGCACAGCGCGAGCCGCCTTATCTCGCGGGCCTGAACCCCGAGCAGCGCGAAGCCGTGCTGACGGTGGACGGCCCCGTGCTGGTGCTGGCCGGCGCGGGCACCGGCAAGACGCGCGTGCTGACCACCCGCCTCGCCCATATCCTCGCCACCCGCCGCGCCTGGCCGGGGCAGATGCTGGCCGTCACCTTCACCAACAAGGCCGCGCGCGAGATGAAGGAACGCATCGGCGCGCTCATCGGCGGCGTGGTCGAGGGCATGCAGTGGCTCGGCACCTTCCACTCCATCGGCGCGCGGATGCTGCGCCGCCATGCGGAACTGGCCGGCCTCAAATCCAATTTCACCATCCTCGATGCCGACGATCAGCTTCGTTTGATGAAGCAATTGATGGAAGCGGAGAACATCGACGACAAGCGCTGGCCCGCGCGCACGCTTGCCAGCATGATCGACGGCTGGAAAAACCGCGGGCTTCGTCCGCAAGACGTTCCCGATGGCGAGTCCCACGGTTTCGCCTTCGGCAAGGGCCGCGATCTTTACCGCCAGTATCAGGAACGCCTGAAGGCGCTGAACGCCGTGGACTTCGGCGATCTGCTGCTCGAAGTGCTCACCATCCTGCGCACGAACGAAGACATCCTTCAGGAATATCGCGACCGCTTCAAATACATGCTGGTGGACGAGTATCAGGACACCAACACGGTGCAGTATTTGTGGCTGAAGCTGCTCGCGGGCAGCGCCGGAAACATTTGCGTCGTCGGCGACGACGACCAATCCATCTATGGCTGGCGCGGCGCGGAGGTGGAGAACATCCTGCGCTTCGAACGCGATTTCCCCGGCGCGAAAGTGATCCGCCTGGAACGCAATTACCGCTCCACGCCCGCCATCCTCGGCGCCGCCTCCGGCCTCATCACCGCGAACAAGGGCCGTCTCGGCAAGACGCTGTGGACCGAAGGCGATCACGGCGAGAAGATCAAAGTGCAAGGCGTGTGGGACGCGGAAGAAGAAGCGCGCGGCGTCGCCTCCGATGCGGAGAATCTGCACAGCAAGGGCGAAACCTTCTCGCAGATGGCGGTTCTCGTCCGCGCCTCGTTCCAGATGCGCGAGTTTGAAGACCGCTTCCTCTCGCTTGGATTGCCCTACAAGGTGATCGGCGGCCCGCGCTTCTACGAGCGCGCGGAAATCCGCGATGCGATGGCGTATCTGCGCCTCATCGCGCAGGGTGACGACGATCTGGCCTTCGAGCGCATCGTGAACAAGCCCAAGCGCGGCATCGGCGACACATCCGTCGCGGCCTTGCACCAGTTCGCGCGCAGCCAGCACATGCCGTTGCTCATGGCCGCGCGCGAGATCGCGCAGACGGACGAGCTTCCGCCCAAAGCGCGCAAGGCGCTGGGCGAGCTGGCCGCGAATTTTGCGCGCTGGACGGAGACCGCAAAGGCGCTTCCGCACACCGAGCTGGCCGAGATGGTGCTGGATGAATCCGGCTACACCGACATGCTCAAGAACGACAAATCCGCCGAAGCGCCGGGCCGTCTCGACAACCTGAAAGAGCTCGTGCGCTCCATGGAGCAGTACGAAACGCTGCCGGCGTTCCTCGAGCATGTCTCGCTCGTCATGGAGCTGGAGCAGAACGACTCCGGCGACCGCATCAACCTGATGACCTTGCATGCCGCGAAGGGCCTGGAATTCGACACCGTGTTCCTGCCCGGCTGGGAGGAAGGCCTTTTCCCGTCACAGCGCACGATGGACGAGAACGGGCTGGCGGGCCTCGAAGAAGAACGCCGCCTCGCCTATGTCGGGCTGACGCGCGCGAAGAAGCGCGCGCTGATCTATTTCGCGGCCAACCGCCGCGTGCACGGCAACTGGCAGAGCGCCCTGCCCTCGCGCTTCATCAGCGAGCTGCCCGAAGAGCATGTCGATGCCGTGGTGGACGAAGGCTTCTATGGCGGCGCCATGGGCTTCCGCGACAACGCCCGCGGCGCGGAGTTCGGCAGCACCTATGACAGCCCGGGCTGGAAACGCGCGCAGGCCAACCGCGCGCAACAGGGCGCCATGCGCACCCGACCGCCGCTCATCGAGGCGCAAGCCTACACCGTGCAGACGAGCGATCCGGAATCGTCGCAATACAACCGCGGCGACCGCATCTTCCACCAGAAATTCGGCTACGGCCGCGTCACCTTCGTGGAAGGCAACAAGCTGACGGTCGATTTCGACAAGGCGGGCGAGAAAAAAGTGATCGACAATTTTGTGCAAAGGGCGTGAAAAGATCTAAAAATTGTCATGGCCCGCGAATGCGGGCCACCCAGTTCGGTTCTGCATATTGCCTTGACGCGTTGACCGGCACACACAAAAAATCCCGGACCCGAATAAGCGTCACCGGGGGGGCCCGCTTTCGCGGGCCATGACAATGGGGTTTGTATGGCAATTTACAGTGCTAAGATGCGCTCTTTCCACCGCTGAGTCCTGGCGGCGTTTTTGTTTAACCAGCTTGGGGCAAGACATGAACGCACTATCCCTTCTCAGAATCGCACTCGTCATTTTCGGTATCGCTTTCCTTCTCATCTATCCCATGGCCATCGTCTGGCCGTCGGGCTGGGCGTGGCATGCGGGCGCGCCGTATGCGAACGACTACTACATGATGATCGTGGGCGTTTACGCGGTGCTGGGCATCTTCCTCATCCTCGCCGCGCGCGATCCACTCGCCAACCGCAGCCTAATCTGGTTCGCGGTTGTGTCTAGCCTCGTGCATGGCGCGATCATGGCGCAGCAATCCTTCGGCATGACCGATGGGATGAACCATATGGGACACCTGATGGGCGACGTTCCGGCGCTGATCGGCGTGGCGGTCATCCTGGGCGGCCTGCTCTGGAGCGCCGACAAGTCCACTGCCGCCGCTTGAGGAAGGCGTGGCGCTGGCGTAAAGCCCCGGCGCCATGACCACCCCGCCCCTCTGGAAAGCCGAGATCGTCGTCCGCAAGGAAGAAGCCGGCGATGTCGCATCCGCGTTCGAGCTCGGCACGGCGCCCCAAGCCGTGCTCATCCACGAAGAACCGTTCAAGCCGGATGCGACGGTCGAAGCGCTCTACGCCGCCATGCCGGACGGCGAGCTTCTCAGCAAGCTTGCCGGCCGCGACGTCCACGTCTCGCTGCTGCCGGACGTGGACTGGATCAAGCTCAGCCAGGAAGGGCTGCCGCCGGTGCGCGCGGGGCGCTTCTTCGTCTATGGCGCGCATGACAAGGGTCGCGTGCCGGATGGCGTCATCCCTATCCGCATCGATGCCGGGCTCGCCTTCGGCACCGGCCATCACGAGACGACATCGCTGTGCCTTTCCGCGCTGAGCGATCTCGCCAAGCGCCGCGCTTACGACAACGTGCTCGATCTCGGCTGCGGCACGGGCCTGCTCGCCATCGGCGCGGCGAAGCTGTGGCGCAAGAAGGTGATCGCATCCGACATCGATTCCGTCGCGGTGGAGATCACGCGCCAGAACGCGCGGGCGAATGGCGAGTCCGCACTGGTGCAAGCGGTCACCGCCGATGGCCTCGGCAGTCCCGCGCTTGCCGCAAAGGCGCCATACGATCTCGTCATTGCGAATATTTTGGCGGCGCCGCTCACCCAGCTCGCGCCCTCCATCGCCCGGTCGCTGGCCAAGGGCGGCACGCTCATCCTTTCCGGTCTTCTGCGCTGGCAGGAGAATCTTGTTCTCAGTTTCTATCGCCCGCACGGCCTGATCTTGCGCGAGACGCGGCGCGATGGACCGTGGACGGCGCTCGTGCTTGAGGCAGCGCGCGGGCGGCGGTAGGGTCTAAACGCCCTTAAATCGTCATGGCCGGGCTTGTCCCGGCCATCCATTTTCCAGAAACGGTGCAGGCATGGTTCGGCCTCTGGAAAATGGATGGCCGCCACTAGGGCGGCCATGACGGAAACAAACAGCAAAGATAGCTCCGATGGAT
>JBQCJO010000406.1:0-4829 GCA_051952735.1 Rhizomicrobium sp. | reverse complement strand
ACATTCTCGAATTTACCGGCAAGCGCACGCGCCATAAACGCGCCGCTGACACCCGCGCCGACGATCACCACATCTGCACGGATCGAATCCAGCAGGCCACGCTCCGCCCAGCGTTTGCCCGAATGTGCCCAGAGCGACGTGCCGGCGCGGAGCTTCTTTTCGAATGTGACGGAGTTCCTGGCGGACATGGCCCGTGTAAACGCGCAAAGGCGCAACCCGTTTCATCGGGCTACGCCTTCGGTCCGCCAAACCGGACTTACCAGTCGCGCTTCACGTTGTAATAGGAATAGGACTTCTCGCGGATGTCGCCGAAAGAGCCGTCACCCTTCGTCAGATCCGAAAGATCGTAGACGGGCGCCTTCTTGATGATGTCTTCGGACATGGGCACGACATAGCCGCCCTTGTCCGGCTGGTAATCGAGCATCGACCACGGCACCGGTGCGTACTTCTCGCCCATGCCGAGGACGCCGCCGAAGCCGAGCGCCGCGAACATGATGTGATCCGTTGTCTTGTCGAGAACCACGTCTTCGACGTGGCCGATCTTGTCGCCGCTGGTGTTGTAGACGTCGGTGCCTTTCACCTTGGAGGCGAGAATCGCCTTGGTGTGACCGCTTGAGGTGGGCATTTTATCTCTCCTTGGGATTCAGCCACTTAACGCCGCGCGCTACCGCCCGTTCCGGTTTCGCGGCGAAAAGAAATTCCGTATAAGGGAACTCATGAACGCACCCGCTTCCGAACCGCTCGTTCTCGCGTCGCGCGACAACCATGTGTTGAAACTCACGCTCAATCGCGCAAATGCGCGCAATGCCTTGAGCACAGGATTGATGGGCGCGCTGCAATTCGCGCTCGATGAAGCCGCCAAAGACAAAGACTCTCGCGTCATCGTCCTCGCGGCGAACGGCCCGGCCTTCTCATCCGGTCACGACCTGAAGGAAATGACCGCGCAGCGTACGCAAGCGGACAAAGGCCGCGCCGCGTTTACCGGCGTCTTCGCGCAATGTTCCAAACTGATGCAGACCATCGTGCGCCACCCCAAGCCGGTGATCGCCCAGGTCCAAGGCATCGCCACCGCTGCGGGCTGCCAGTTGGTGGCAAGCTGCGATCTGGCCGTCGCATCCTCCGAAGCGAAATTCGCCACGCCCGGCGTGAACATCGGTCTGTTTTGTTCCACCCCGATGGTGGCGTTGTCGCGCAACGTCTCCCGCAAGCATGCGATGGAAATGCTGCTCACCGGAGAGATGATCTCCGCGGAAGACGCGCACCGCTTCGGCCTCGTCAACCGCGTGAGCCGGCCGGAGTTGCTCGAAGCCGACACCATGAAGCTGGCGCAACAGATCGCCTCCAAGCCGCGCGCCACGGTGAAGATCGGCAAGGAAGCTTTTTACAATCAACTCGAGATGGGACTTTCCCATGCTTACGACTACGCGTCGAAGGTGATGACCGAGAATATGCTCCACGCCGAAGCCACGGAAGGCATCGGCGCTTTCGTCGAAAAACGCGATCCGAAATGGCCTGAGTGATGCCCACCTATTCCGACGATTACATCAAATCCATTCTGCGTTCGTCCAAGGTCATCGCCATGGTCGGCGCCAGCGGGAACGAGATGCGTCCGAGCTACTTCGCCATGAAGTACCTGCTCGACAAGGGCTTCACGGTGATCCCGGTCAATCCGGCGATGGCCGGCAAGACGATCCTCGGTCAGACCGCTTACGCCGCGCTCAAGGATGTGCCCGCGCCGGTGGACATCGTGGACATCTTCCGCAGCCCAGACGTCGCGCCCGCCATCGTGAAAGAAGCGCTGGCGGAGAAGGATCGCTTCGGCCTCAAGACGATCTGGATGCAGCTTGGCGTCATCAATGAAGAAGCCGCCGCCCTCGCGCGCGAGGCGGGGTTGAACGTCGTCATGGATCGTTGTCCCAAGATCGAATATGGCCGCCTTTCCGGCGAGATCAGTTGGCTCGGCGTCAACCGCCGCACCATCGACAACCGCAAGCCGCTGCTTTTTTCCAAGGGCGGCTCGCTCAAGCGCGGTTGAATTCCCTTTCACGCCTTCCCAGATGTCGAAAGGACAGTTGGGAGCACTCCGTTCATGAAACATGTCGCGATCGCGGCCGTTGCTGCGTGTTTCGCCGTGAGCAGCATTCCCGCGGCCGAAGCGAAAGGCTGCCTCAAAGGCGCGGCCGTCGGCGCGGTGGCCGGACATCTCATGCACCATCATGCCGTTCTCGGCGCTGTCGCCGGCTGCGTGATTGGACACCACATGGCTGTGAAAAAGGAACGTGAGGAGAAAGCGCGGCAACAGCACGAGCGGGACTGGCAGGCACATCAAGCTCCGTCGCATCATCCGATTTGATCGCAAGCTGAAAGCCGCTAGAACTACCCGCCGCTGACGCAAGGTTGGGAGTTCGTTATGGAAGAATATGGCTTCAACACGCTGGCCGTTCACGCCGGCGCCCAGCCCGATCCCGCCACCGGCGCGCGCGCCACGCCGATCTATCAGACCACCGCCTTCGCCTTCGAGAATGCCGACCACGCGGCCGCGCTGTTCAATCTTCAGGTCTTCGGCAACATCTACACGCGCATCAACAATCCCACCACGGCGGTGCTGGAAGAGCGCATTGCCGCGCTGGAGAACGCACGCAGTGCCGTGGGCGTGGCATCGGGACATGCCGCCCAGCTCCTCGCTTTCCACACACTGATGGGGCCCGGCGATCATATCGTCGCCGCGCGCCAGCTCTATGGCGGCTCGATCAACCAGCTCACCCAGGGCTTTGCCAAATTCGACTGGCACACCAACTTCGCGGATGCGCGCGATCCGGATTCCTTCAAGCGCGCCATCACCGACAAAACGAAAGCGATCTTCATCGAGAGTATCGCCAACCCCGGCGGCATCATCACCGACATCGAAGCCATCGCCGCCATTGCGCACGATGCCGGTGTTCCTCTGATCGTCGACAACACGCTCGCCTCTCCTTACCTCATCCGTCCGATCGAATGGGGTGCGGACATCGTGCTGCATTCGGGCACGAAATTCCTCGGCGGCCACGGCAATTCCATGTGCGGATTGATCGTGGACAGCGGCAAGTTCAACTGGGGCAGCGGCAAATTCCCCACGCTGTCCGAGCCCTGCCCGTCCTATCACGGCATGCGCCTGTGGGAGACGTTCGGCGACCTCGCTTATGGCGTCGCCTGCCGCGTGCTGGGCCTGCGCGATCTCGGCCCGTCGCTCTCGCCGTTCAATGCGTTTCTGGTGCTGACCGGAATCGAGACGCTGCCGCTGCGCATGCAGAAGCATTGCGACAATGCCCTGGCTGTCGCGCGCTGGCTGAAGCAGAACCCGAAAGTGTCATGGGTGAATTACGCCGGTCTCGAAGACAATGAATGCTACAATCTGCACCGCACTTATTGTCCCAAGGGTGCAGGCAGCGTGTTCACCTTCGGCGTGAAAGGCGGCTTCGATGCCGGCATGGCGATCGTGAACAATGTGCGCATCATCAGCCATCTCGCCAATCTCGGCGACACGCGCACGCTCATCATTCATCCGGCATCCACGACTCATCGCCAGTTGAACGACGAAGACCGCGCCAAGGCGGGTGCGGGCAATGAGGTCATCCGTCTGTCCATCGGCATCGAGAACGCCGAAGACATCATCAAGGATCTCGATCAGGCGATGGCGGCGGCGGGCTGAGCGCTTATGGCCGTCGCGTGATTGCGCAGCTCAAAGGCATGCCATCGCGCGCTCGCGAGCAGCGCGACGGCCGTGAACTGATGGAAGGCCGCCAACGCTTCCGGCACCTGATGCAGCAAGGTCAGGATGCCGAGGATGATCTGCAGGCCTGTAACGCCCAGCACGAGATCGCCGCTCGTCCGCGCCAGCCCCGCAAGATGCGCCCGCTTTCCGCGCAGCCACAGCGCGAACGCGCCGATGCCGACGCAATACGCGATCATGCGATGATCGAATTGCGCAAGGCCCGCGTTCTCGGTGAAGTTGATCCACCACGGCTTGAAGAAGAACGCGCCTTCGGGAACGAACTGCCCGTCCATGCTGGGCCAAGTGTTATAGATCAGCCCCGCATGCAGCCCCGCCACGATCGCGCCCAGCAGCATCTGGAAATAGACAAGCCCCGCGAACGCCAGGCCCCAGTTCGCATAAGGCGCGCGCGCGGCATTCGCTTTCGGACGCAGATACTCCAAAGCCGTCCATAAAATCGCGCCGAACAGGATCAGCGCTGTGCCGAGATGAATCGCGAGCCGGTATTGTGAAACCGATACGCGGACTTCGAGGCCGCTTTCGACCATCCACCATCCGACAAAGCCCTGTAAGCCTCCAAGCAGGAAGAGAACGATCATCCGCGGAATCTCTTTGCGCGTGATCGCACCGCGCCATGCGAACCAGACGAACGGCACGAAGAACAGCACGCCGATCAGCCGGCCCAGCAACCGATGCGACCATTCCCACCAGAAGATTCCCTTGAAGCCTTCCAGCGTCATGCCCGCGTTCTCGCGCGTGTATTGCGGGATCTGCTGGTACTTGTGAAACGCGTCCATCCATTGCGCGTGATTGAGCGGCGGGATCGCGCCCATGATCGGATCCCATTCGGTGATGGACAGGCCCGAGCCGGTCAGCCGCGTCAGCCCGCCGATCACCACCATGCCGGTGATGATCGCAGCCACGGACAGAAGCCAGATGCCGACTGCGCGGCGGCTTTCGAAAGCGGAAAGGGTCATGGGCTCCGTTTAGAGCGCCGCTCGCCGGAAATCCATGCGGCGGACAGGACACACCCCGCCCGCCGCGTGCCTGTCATCCCTGCGTGAGCCGGAACGTCACG
>JBQCJO010000405.1:0-2166 GCA_051952735.1 Rhizomicrobium sp. | reverse complement strand
AATGGTTTTTGGCCCTTCAATTTGTTTGTTTTTTAATTTTTTTTTGGGGTGGGTTATAATTTTGTTTTATTTTATTTTGGTCAAAAAAAAATGCGCCCGGCTATACCGGGCGCTTTTCTGCGTCTCTGAAGGTGAACGAAAGATTACTCTTCGTCCTGATCCTTCTTGCCGGTCCGCTTCTTCAGAGCGGCGCCAAGGATGTCACCGAGCGACGCACCGGAGTCGGAAGAACCGTATTGCGCCACGGCCTCCTTCTCTTCGCTGATCTCGCGCGCCTTGATCGAGAGCGAGACCTTACGGCTCGCCTTGTCGATCTGCGTGACCATGGCATCGACCTTGTTGCCGACCTGGAAACGCTCGGGGCGCTGGTCGTTGCGGTCGCGGGCGAGGTCGGCGCGGCGGATGAACGCCTTCACGCCGTCCGCGAGGCTGACTTCGATGCCGCCGTCGTTCACTTCGGTGACGGTGACGGTGACGACCTGGTTTTTCTTCAGCGCACCGCCGTCCTTGCCGGCCGTCTCGATCGGGTCCTTTTCGAGCTGCTTGATGCCCAGGCTGACGCGCTCTTTCTCCGCGTCCACATCCAGCACCTTCGCTTTGACCATCTGACCCTTTTCGTAAGACTTGACGGCTTCATCGCCGGACTTGTCCCACGACAGATCGGACAGATGCACCATGCCGTCGATCTCGCTGTCGAGGCCGACGAACAGACCGAACTCGGTGATCGATTTGACTTCGCCTTCGATCGTGGAGCCCACGGGATGGTTCTTGGAGAACGCTTCCCACGGATTGTCCTGCGTCTGCTTGAGACCGAGCGAAATGCGGCGCTTGTTGGAATCGACTTCCAACACCTGCACATCAACGTCGGTGCCCGGCGTGACGATCTTGGACGGGGCGACGTTCTTCTTCACCCAGCTCATTTCGCTCACATGCACGAGGCCTTCGACACCCGGCTCCAGCTCCACGAAGGCGCCGTAGTCGGTGACGTTGGTGACTTTGCCGTTGAACTTGCCGCCGACCGGATATTTGACGGCAACGCCTTCCCACGGATCGGTCTGCAGTTGCTTCATGCCCAGCGAAATGCGCTGCGTGTCCGGATTGATCTTGATGATCTGAACCTGAACCGTCTGGCCGACGTTCAGAACTTCGGTCGGATGGCTGACGCGGCGCCACGCGATATCGGTGACGTGCAGCAGGCCGTCCACGCCGCCCAGATCCACGAATGCGCCGTAGTCGGTGATGTTCTTCACCACGCCTTCGACGATCTGCTTTTCCTGCAGCGAAGCGACCAGCGAGGAACGTTCCTCGGCGCGGCGCTCTTCGAGCACGGCGCGGCGCGAGACCACGATGTTGCCGCGGCGGCGATCCATCTTGAGAATTTGGAACGGCTGGGCCTGGTTCATGATCGGGCCGACATCGCGCATCGGGCGAACGTCCACCTGCGAACCCGGAAGGAATGCGACGGCGCCGTCGAGATCGACGGTGAAGCCGCCCTTCACGCGGCCGAAGATCACGCCCTGAACGCGCGTCTGGTCGTTGAACGCCTTCTCGAGGCGGATCCAGCTCTCTTCGCGGCGAGCCTTGTCGCGCGACAGAACGGCTTCGCCCATCGCATTCTCGACGCGCTCCAGATAGACCTCGACGTCATCGCCGACATTCACATTGGCCGGCTGGCCGGGCATGGAGAATTCTTTGAGGGCCACGCGGCCTTCGGTCTTCAGACCGACGTCGACGACGGCGAAATCGTTTTCGATCGCGACGACTTTGCCTTTGATGACGTTGCCTTCCTGCGGCGACTGGGTGTGGAAGCTGGCTTCCAGCATGGCCGCGAAGTCGTCGCGGCTCGGGGTGGCGATGGTTTCGGCTGTGGCAGAACGTGCCATTCGGTATTCCTTTGCAAAAACAGTTGTGCCGGCCGCTTTTGGCGGCGGACTTCCATGCGGACATGCATCCGCAAGGCGGTTGGATTGTCAGAAGTGATTTCGAAGCCAACTCGGTGTGGGCGCCGCCGGGTCTCCTTCAACCCCTGGGGCGGGCCCTGAGCGCCTCGATCTTTGGCTGAACCAAAGCGAGGGCGGCCGCGAACGCCGCGTCTATACCCAAGTGGCTGGTATCCAGCAAGGCCGCATCGGCCGCTGGCTTCTGGGGGGAGATGGCCCGGTTGGT
>JBQCJO010000404.1:0-3639 GCA_051952735.1 Rhizomicrobium sp. | reverse complement strand
AACAGCGCTAGCACCAGATCGAAATACCGCGTCATCGCGCTGGCTCTATACTGTCGCGACGCCCAAACTTGCGGCGCGACATAGTTGACCGTGGGAATCGACGGATTGTTGCGCTTCACACGGCGCGCGATGCGGTGCGTGAAATCGGGGCTATCAATGCACACAAGCGCATCCGGCTTCGTCGCCAGCGCATAGTCGGACGCCACGCGCACGCGGCGCAGAATTTCCGGGATGCGCGGAACGACTTCCTTCAATCCCATCACGGCGGTTGCATCCAAAGGGAAAAGACTGCGCAAACCTTGCGCAGCCATCGCCTGCCCACCGACACCAACGATTCGGATGGTATCGCCGCCCAGCGCGCGGATTCCCTGCATGAGCTCCGCGCCCAAGGCATCGCCGGAGGGCTCGCCGCAAACAAGCATGATCGTCAACGGACTGGTGACGTCGGTTCTCACGAAGCGCCTGCCGGATCGAACGCCATGACGAACAGACCGAGGCGGTCCGCCGCTTCCACGATTTTCGCCTTACGCATGATAAGTGCGGCGCCTGCTTCAACTGCCACGCCCACCAAACCGCCCGCCGCGGCAAGTTCAATGGTGCGGACACCGATAACCGGCAGATCGACACGACGTTCTTGCTCGGGCTTGGGTGCTTTCACCAATACGCCGCGCCGCTTCTCCGGCGTGCCGCGAAGATTTTTCGAGAGCAGCGGCAAGCGTTCGAGCATGGCGTCCGTGCCCTCTGCCGCTTCCACCGCGAGGACCAAGCCGTCGGCCACAACGGCCGCCTGACCAATATCCAATTCGCCGAGGCGATGAACCACCGTCCGTGCCAGTTTGATGTCTACCGATGCCTGCATGTCAGGCGTGTAACGCCCGTAGATACCGGACGGCGCGATAAGGTTCGGCGCGGCTTCCGCGGTACCCACCACCCGAAAGCCTTCCTTTTCGAAGATGCCTAGCATCGCGCGCATCAGCGCATCGTCACCCTTCAAGGCGGCGGCGGCTACTTTTGGCAGCGCCAGCGCACCGCGCGCATCGAGCTTGATCGCGCGCCAATCTGGGCGAGAGACGCGTCCTGCGAAAGTCACGTCTTCGCATCCATGTTTCTTCAAAAGCGAAAGGGTCTTGCCCAATTCGCCGATACCCGCGCTTTCGCTGGGAAAATGCGAGAGCCCCTCGTCCGCGCCCGACAGAGCAAGAACGAAAACGTCGCGACCGGATTCGCGGACGCTTTCCGCGATGGCCAAGGGAAGCTCGCCTCCGCCGGCGATGATGCCGAGCGTCGTCATGTCAATCTTCACTTTCGTCTTCGCGCTTGCGGCGCGCAGGCGCGATCGGGCGTTTCGCGTCTGCCAGAATGAAAGCGATCACTTCTTCGACTTCCGGAATGCCGCGCCACTTTCCCGATGCTTCGATCTCGCGCGTATTCGCCTGAATCGAACCTTTGCCTTCCAGGAAGATCGCCCGATAGGCAGCGCGCAATGCGTGGATGTTGGCGCGCGGAATATTCCGCCGGCGCAGACCGATAATGTTGAGACCGCCGTGCCGCACATGAAGACCAATCGCCATGCCGTAGGGAATGACATCGGTGCTGATGCCGGACAGCCCGCTGATAAAGGCATAGCGGCCGACCCTGCCGAACTGCTGCGCGGCAGCAAGGCCACCCATGATAACGCCATCGCCAATCTCGAAATGGCCGCCGATCATGACGCCATTTGCGAGAATGACATTGTTGCCGACGACACAGTCGTGACCGATATGAGAACCGGCCATCAGGAAGTTGTTGTTGCCGATCTTTGTGAGATTGTGGCCCTTTGCGCTACCAAGGCTGATTGTCACGCCTTCGCGAAGCACATTGCCACTGCCGATCTCCAACCGCGCGTCCGGCGCATTGTTGTTGTAGATCTGTGCTTCGCCGCCGATGACGGCATGGGGATAAATCGCGGTGTTCGCGCCGATGCTTGTTTTTCCGGAAACGACCACATGCGAGGCCAGGCGCACGCCATCGCCGAGCGTTACGTCCCTTCCGACGAGGCAGAAGGGGCCGATTTCCACACCAGCGCCCAGCTTGGCGCCGTCTTCAACGATCGCTGTTGGATGAACCGCCATCTGCGCCTTCCGCGATCATCGCGCTGAATTCCGCTTCCGCACAAAGCACATCGTCGACAAACGCCTCTCCGGAGAACTTCCAGACCGGGCCGCGGCGGCGGATCGCCTTGACCGGGATGCGCAGCATGTCGCCCGGCGTCACGGGCTTCCGGAACCGGGCGTTGTCGATCGTCATGAAAAACACGCGTCTGTTTTCCGCCGTCCAGCCCAAGGAATGCATCACAAGCGCACCGGCCGCCTGCGCCATTGCTTCTACGATGAGAACACCGGGCATCACCGAAAAGTTCGGGAAGTGCCCCTGAAAATGTGGCTCGTTGTAAGAGACGGCTTTGTAGGCCGTGGCACTCTCGTTCGGAACGATATCGGTCAGCCGCTCGATGAACAAAAAAGGGGCGCGATGCGGCAGGAGCTTCTTGATGTCCTCCACAGTCAGCACAAGTTTGTCCGGCGCGGCTTCCGTCATTTCCGTCCTATTTTTTCGGCTTGGCGAGTTTCGCCAGCGCAATGGATTCCCGTAGCCAGTCTTTTACGGGACGCGCCGGTGCGCCGCCATAGTCTCCGCGCGGCAAGGTTCCCGGCATCACGCCGGTGCGCGCGGCAAGGCGCGTGCCGCTCTCGATAATGGCGTGGTCGGCGATACCCACCTGCCCGCCCATCACAACAAAGTCGCCGATCTCACAGCTTCCGGAGATGCCGACCTGCGAGACGATGATGCAATGCCGCCCGATATGCGTGTTGTGGCCGATCTGAACCAGATTATCGATCTTGGTTCCCTCGCCGATCACCGTATCCCCGATCGCGCCACGATCGATGGTGGTGCCGGAGCCGATCTCGACTTTGTCCTGGACAATCACACGGCCGATCTGCGGAATCTTGACGTGCCCGGCTGGCCCCGACGCAAAGCCGAAACCAGGCTGGCCGATTTGTGCGCCCGGAAAGATCGTCACCCGATCGCCGATATAGGCATTGGCGATTGTCACGTTGCTGCCGATTTCGCAGTCACGGCCAATAGCGACGCCCCGACCAACGACGGCGTTGGGCCCAATCTTCGTGCGTTCGCCGATTTCCGCATTCGGGCCGATCACCACACCGGGCGCCAACATCGCGCCGGCACCGATCTTCGCACTGGGATCGACCGCAGTCTGCTGCGACCACGCCACGAGCATGTTGTCGGGATAGAAAAGATTAAGCGCCGCTGCGAAAGCGTGCTGGGCGGAATCGCATGGCAAGCCGATCATGCCCGCTGGCACTTTTGCCGCGTGAGCTTCCTTGCCGATGAAGCAGAAACCCGCTTTCGCTTTCTCAAGCGCGGCAAGCGCGCTCTTGCCGGCGCAGAACGCGAGGTGTTGAGGCCCGGCGCCTTCCAGCGTCGCAAGATCGAAAATCAACGCCGAGCCGTTCGCACCTTCCGGCAATGCAACACCGGAACGAGCACACACGTCCGCAAGCTTGAAGGGCCCGCGGTTGTCGTAGAAGCGAGGATCAGCCATCGAAGGAGCCGCGCGCCGCCCGAAGGCAGCGCGCGCCT
>JBQCJO010000403.1:0-6742 GCA_051952735.1 Rhizomicrobium sp. | reverse complement strand
GGCAGCGGCGAAAGGAAGCCGTGGTTTCGCCGCGTGCTCGCAGTGATCCTGTTCCTGCTGATCCCCGGTCCGATACTCTATCTGCTGATCTTCCGGTTCTTGCCCATCCCTTTCACGCCGGAGATCGTCATCAACGCCGTCACGTTCAACGAAACCCATTACATGTGGGCCGGCGACACGGTCTCACCCTATGTGGGACAAGCTGTCATCGCCTCGGAAGACCAGAAGTTCTGCACCCATCACGGCTTCGATTGGGAGTCGATCGACAAGGCGATCAAGACTCACGAGCGCCATCCGAAGAAGAAACTGCGCGGCGCATCCACCCTCTCGCAGCAGACGGCGCGCACGCTGTTCCTCGTCTCCTGGCGAAGCTGGGTGCGCAAAGGGGTGGAAGCCTATCTCACCGTTCTGATGGAATTCTTCTGGCCCAAGAAGCGCATCCTCGAGGCCTATGTGAACACTGTCGATTTCGGTCACGGCAATTACGGCGCGGAGGCCGCTGCGCGGAGCTACTTCGGCGTTCCCGCCTCCCAGCTCAATCCGTATCAGGCCGCGCGGCTCGCCGCCGTGCTGCCGCTGCCGGGAGTTTGGAAAGCGGTATCGCCCGGACCCTATGTGGCGCGTCGCACCGGAACCATCGTGGGACGGATGCGGGCCGTGCGCCGCGACGGGCTGGACTGGTGCGTTCGTTAGGGATTTGGCGCACTAGGAGTTAACCGCTGCATTCTCTAGATTGCCTGCGATGCGCAAGCTGACCCATCTCACGCTGTCGCCGCCCTCCCGCTTCGTGCGGCTGATCGTCGGCGAAAAGCGCCTTAGCGTCGATCTGGTGACGCCGGACGATCTCTTCGGTCACCTGCCCGTGTTTGTGGATCTGGATGGCACACGCTGCGAGGGCTTGTGGGCCATCGTCGATCACCTCGAAGGCACCTACCAGGAGCAGCCGTTGACGCCGGAAGGCCCGAACGCGCGGGCGGAATCTCTGCGCCTGCTCGACTGGGCGATGGGTCCGCTGATGGAAGCGGTCACGCGCAAGATCGTGTTCGAGAAAGGCTCGCAGCGTTACACCGGCGCGCCCGTCACGCGCGCCCCCGACATGGAGGTCGTGCGCAAGGGCCGCGAAGCGCTGAAGCCGATTTTGGCGAAGCTCGGCGAAGCGGCGGAGACGAACGGTTATCTCGCCTCGCGCGAAGTCTCGTTGGGTGATCTCGCCGTGGCCGCGCATCTCTCCGCGCTGGATTATTTCGGCGAAGTGCCGTGGAGCGAATTCCCCGCAGCGGCGGAATGGTACACGCGATTGAAATCGCGCCCATCTTTCCGTTCCCTGTTGAACGATCGCGTGCCGGGTCAGCCGCCCGTCTCGCACTATTCCGATCCCGATGCCTGATCTTCGTGCGCAGATCCGTGCCCGCGCGTTGAGCGAAGGGTTCGACGTGGTGCGTTTCGCCAGAGCCGAAGCGCCGCCCAATGCCGCCGAAGCGCTCGCATCCTTCATCGGCAAGCAGCGCCACGGCAACATGGAATGGATGGAGCGCAATGCCGATCGCCGCGCCGATCCGCAAGTGCTGTGGCCGGAAGCAAAAACTGTCATCGTGCTCGGCATGAATTATGGCCCGCGCAATGGCTATTTCGATCGTGAAGTCCCGGCCGACCGCGCCGCCATCTCGGTTTATGCACAGAACGACGACTATCACGACATCATCAAGACCAAGCTGAAGAAGCTGGGCGGATGGATCGCGCAGGATTTCAAGGAAGACGTGAAGGTGTTCGTGGACACCGCGCCAGTGATGGAAAAGCCGCTCGGCCAGCTGGCGGGCGCGGGCTGGCAAGGCAAGCACACCAATCTCGTCTCGCGGCTGTACGGTTCGTGGCTGTTTCTCGGCTCCGTGTTCACGACCCTGGAGCTTTCGCCGGACGAGCCGGAAACGGATCATTGCGGCGGCTGCCATCGTTGTCTGGACGTGTGCCCCACGGATGCGTTTCCGGCGCCGTATCAGATCGATGCCCGGCGCTGCATTTCCTATCTCACCATCGAGCACAAGGAGCACATCCCGCTCGAGTTCCGCGAGAAGATGGGCAACCGTATCTATGGTTGCGACGATTGCCTCGCGGTGTGCCCTTGGAACAAGTTCGCTAGCCTTTCGCGCGAAATCCGTTTGCGCGCCCGCGCCGAGCTGGTGCAGCCGAAACTGTCGGAGCTGGCAAAGCTGAGCGATGCCGAATTCCGCGAAATCTTCCGCGGCTCGCCGATCAAGCGCATCGGCCGCGACCGTTTTGTCCGCAATGTGCTTATCGCGATCGGCAATTCCGGCGATACGAAGTTGATCCCGAATGTCGAGGAACTGTTGGGCGATCCATCCCCGCTTGTTCGCGCGATGGCGGTATGGGCTTTGGGCCGTCTTGCGCCTGAACGCGCCGCGTCGCTTGCCGGCACCACGGCGGAAGCCGACAGCGGTGTTCTGGTCGAATGGGCTAGGGTTTCGCCGGCGCAGCCGGCTTCGCAGGTGCGGGCTGATTGAGCAGGTTCAGCCGGTCGCGTGCCGTGGCTGCCGCACCGCTGCGGGGCGATTGCGATATCACCGTCTGCCAGTCCGCTTTCGCGCCCGCCTGATCTCCGGCTTCCATCTTGAAGTCGCCGCGCATCTGCAAGGCTTCCGCGTTGTATGGCGACAGCTTCAGGGCCTGGTCGATATCCGCGCGTGCATCGGCCTTCTTGCCGAGCGCATGCCGCGCGCTGGCGCGCAGCACAAGAATGTCCGTTCGGTTGGGTGCAAGCTTCAGCGCGGCGGTCAGATCGTTGTCGGTCGATACCCAATCCGGTTTCAACGCAAAGGCGCGCGCGCGGTCCAGATAGAGATCGGCATCGCGCCCGCTGAATGTGATCGCTGCCGTGAAGGAGTTCTGCGCCTTGTCCGCCTTGCGGGCCAGCAGCCAAGCATTGCCCGCCTGATCGTAAAGGTCGGCGCGATCGGCGGATGTGGACGCCGTCTGCGCCAGGGAATCGAGTTTCGTCGCGGCGTCGGCGTAACGGTGAAGCGCCACCATCGCCACGGCTTCGCAATGGATCGCGGAACCGCCGCCGCCCTTCTTTTCCCAATCGGCCGCTGCATTCAGCGCGTTTTGCGGGGCACTCCGGATAAGCAGCAGGCAATTGTCATACCGGTTCCGGCCGCCGATCGACACATCGTCCAGCGCCGATACTTGCGCGATCGCCGGTGTTGCCGCGAGCAGAGCTATAAGGAAAGGGATAGAACGCATGCCCCTAGAAAAGCGGTCTGGTGCCGCGAAAGCAAGCTGCGGGAATCTGACTTTGCGGACAGGCTTCCCGCCGGGCCGCAAATCGGCAATTGTGCCGCCCCGCGGCAAACGCCGCATAGCGTGAGTGGACTCGTGTCGTCTGAACAAGCTGCAAAGCCTGTTGTCCTTCAGGTCATTCCGTCCCTCGATACGGGCGGAGCGGAACGTACGACGCTCGATGTTGCCGCCGCGCTGGTCCGCGAAGGCTTCACGGCGCTGGTCGCGTCCCGCGGCGGACGCATGGAGGAAGAACTTGCGGCGTCCGGCGCTGAACTGGTTCGCCTGAACGCAGCCTCGAAATCGCCGCGCATCATGCTGTCCAATGTGCTGGCGCTGCGCGATCTGATCCGCAAGCGCAATGTCGGTCTCGTTCACGCGCGCTCGCGTGCGCCGGCCTGGAGCGCGTTAAGCGCGTCGAGCATGGCGGGCGTCCCGTTCGTGACGACCTATCACGGCATCTACAATGCCGGGAATCCGCTCAAGCGTTTCTACAATTCCGTGATGGTCCGCGCCGATGCAGTCATCGCCAATTCGCAATGGACCGCCGATCACATCCTGCGCGAATACAAGAAAAAGCCGAAACGCCTCGTCGTCATTCCGCGCGGTGTCGATCTGGCGATGTTCGATCCAGCGTCCATACCGCCGGACAATGTGACCGCGCTGCGCGAAAAATGGGGCGTGGCCGAGAATGATTTTGTGGCTTTGCTTCCCGGCCGCCTGACCCGCTGGAAAGGGCAGGGTGTTCTCATCGATGCGATGGCGCGCCTGAAGGAGAAGGGTTTGCTCGGCAATGCGCGCGCGATCTTCGCGGGCGACGCGCAAGGACGCGATGAATACGAAACCGAATTGCGGACGAAGATTACGGAGACCGGTCTCTCGGAGCACGCCTTCATCGTCGGGCATGTGAACGATATGGCGACGGCTTATGCCGCGTCCGATGTTGTCGTGTCCGCGTCCACCGATCCGGAAGCGTTTGGCCGCGTGGCGGCGGAAGCCTCCGCGATGGCCAAGCCGGTGATCGCGTCCGATCACGGCGGCGCGCGCGAGACGGTCCTGACGAACGTATCCGGTTTTCTGGTTCCGCCCGGCGATGCAGCGGCGCTGGCCACGGCGCTCGAGAAGGTGATCGCCACGCCGCCGCATGGCCGCGTGAACATGGGCATGGCGGGACGGGCGCACATCATCCGCAACTACTCGCGCGAACGCATGTGCAGCGAAACCATCGCGCTCTATCGCTCGCTGATTTCCACCTGAGGCGGGTGGACCCGCGCCGTTCATCTGTTAGGCTCGAATCATCGGTTGGAGGGAACCCATGAAGCTCGTGTCCGCGCGCTATGCCTTGCTGGCGCTTTTTTCTCTGCTCGTCGTGGTTGCTGCGCCCGCGGCCCATGCCCAGCCGTCGGCGGCACCGACGACGCAGGTGAACGTGGCCCCGCTGCCGCCCCCGGCCGCGCAGGCAGCGAAGGATTTCAACGCGGAGAAGGCAACGAATGCCTATCTCTCGCAGATCAGCGGCGAAGCCCGCGCGAAGTCGGACTCCTATTTCGAGGGCGGTTACTGGTTGACTCTCTGGGACGCGTTGTATGCCATCGCGGTTTCGGCGATTTTGTTGTGGAGCAAATTCTCCGCCGGCATCCGCAACTGGGCACAGGCGAGAACGCGGTCCCGGTTCTGGCAGGTGTCCATCTATGTCGCGATCTATTTCGTGGCGATCACCGTGCTCACATTCCCGCTCACGGTCTATGAAGCCTTCTTCCGCGAGCACGCCTACGGCCTCTCGAACCAGAATTTCATGCAATGGTTCGGTGATTTCATTAAAGGGCAGGGCATCGGCCTGGTTGCGACGGTGATCGGATTGACGATCATCTATTCGGTCATCCGCGCCACGCCGCGTTACTGGTGGGCGTGGGGCACGCTGGTCGTGATCCTGTTCGCCATGATCGCCGCCGTCATCGCGCCAGTGTTCATCGCGCCGGTGTTCAATGACTACAAACCGCTCGCGGAAAGCCCGCTGAAGGACAAGATATTGTCCATCGCCCGCTCGGAAGGCATTCCGGCACAGAACGTCTATGAGTTCGACGCTTCTCGCCAGACCAAGCGCATCTCGGCGAATGTTTCCGGGTTCCTGGGCACCACGCGCATCTCGCTGAACGACAACCTGATGAACCGCAGCAAGGATCAACGCGAGATCATCGCCGTGCTGGGTCATGAGATGGGCCACTATGTGCTGGATCACACGGTGCGGCTGCTGCTCATGATGAGCCTTCTGTTCTTCGTGGGATTTGCATTCGTCGCGTGGGGTTACCGTATCCTGACGGGGATCTTCGGCGGCAACTGGGACGTGCGAACGATCGAGGATCCGGCCGGCCTGCCCGTGCTGATGGCGTTGATGACGTTCTTCTTCTTCGTCGCGACGCCGGTGCAGAATACGATCTCACGCACCACCGAGGCGCAGGCCGATCTGTTCGGCGTGAACGCGGTGCGCGAGCCAGACGCGTTCGCGCAAGCCGCGCTCCAGCTCAGCGAATATCGCAAGCTCGATCCGTCCCCGATGGAGGAAGCGATTTTCTACGACCATCCTTCGGGCCGCAGCCGCATCCATATGATGATGCAGTGGAAGGCGGAGCACCTGAACGATTGGGACATCAAGAACGGTCCCAAATCGCCGCAATAGATGGAGGCTTTCCACCGTATCGGGTTTTGCCTGCTTATCATTTTCGGTTCGGCAGGCATCGCCCATGCCGAAAGCAAACCGTTCGTCCTTCCGGATACGCGGGTTCTGGATTTCACATCGAAGGATGGCGCGCATCCGTTCCGGCTGCTGATTGGGCTGCCGCGCGACTATGAGAAGCGCACAAATGAGCGCTTCCAGACGATCTATCTGCTGGACGCCGATTATGCCTTTCCGCTGGCGCAGGAGATGCTGCGCCACGCCACCGATCGCGGCCAGCTCAAGGAAGCGATCATCGTGGGCCTCGCCTATCCGGGTGCCGACAGCGATCTCGGAGTCTATTTCCAGACCCGGACGCGCGATTACACGCCGTTATACGATCCGGCGGAACAGAAGGATTCCGGCGGCGCCGATGCGTTTCTGAACCTGCTGCGAACCGAGATACTACCTTATATCGACGCCAATTTCCGCACGCAGCCGAACGATCGCATGATCGTCGGCCATTCCTTCGGCGGTTTGCTCGCAACCTATGCGATGCTTTCGGCGCCGGGATTATTTCAGCACTTCCTCGTAGTCAGCCCGTCACTCTGGTACGGCAACAGCATGATGTTTACGCTCGCCGCCAACTATGCGGAAAAGCACAAGCAGCTTCCGGCAAATGTGTTCTATGCCATCGGTTCGTTCGAGAACCGTCCGGGGTTGACGATGGTCGATGACATGAAAGCGTTCGATGGGCAGCTTACGAGAGCGCATCTCGAAGGCTATCATTCGTCT
>JBQCJO010000402.1:0-3089 GCA_051952735.1 Rhizomicrobium sp. | reverse complement strand
AACAGTGACGATGGCGCGATCCAGGGCCCGCCGCCACGCCCAGAAATAAACCGCGCCCGCCAGGACCGCGAGCGGCAGCAACCCCATCGAGGATTTCGAGCGGGTCATGACGAGGAAACCGATGGTTGCAGCGAGCAGGAACCAGTCTGTGCGGCTTCTGTCGCGAATGGCGTAGTAGAGAAACAGCATCGCGGACACCGCGCACACAGCGCCGGTGATGTTCTTGTGGAAGTAGAGACCGCGCCAGTCGCCGATAATGCTCGGGTCTGTTTCGTTCGGCAGATGTACGGCCTGCGGCAGAAGCGGGATCGAGATCCAGTTCACGATGAGAACCAGCGCCAGCACCAGCCGGAATATCCGGAGGCAGCGCTCGACGCCGAGATTGTTGACGCTGAGCATCACCGACATCACGACGACAACCTCGAGGCCAACGCGGCGAATGGTGATGTCTGGCTCGGGCGACCACAATGCGCTGAGGCCGCACCACACCAGCAACACGGTCAGCATGACCGGCATCGCATCGAGCGTGCGCCAGCCTTCGCGATGGATCGCGACGGCAACAATGGTGAAGAAGACGAGAAGGTAACAAATCTGCCGAATGAGATCGCCTTCGCCCGCTGCGATCGTCTCGCCGTTCACCAGCACATTCGGATCGCGCACCGCGAATGGCGAGAGCCCGATGAAAACCAAAAGCAGGAACGCGGCAAAGGCAAATTCGAGGGCGCGGGAGGCAACGTCCTGTCCCGTGCGCGTGTCGTGAATGGCTATTCCGTCATTGGCCATGAATCACGGAATACTCTTCGTAATGCCGCCCGGCGATCGCGGCGATCTTGCCGAGGGCGCGGCACAGCTTGCGCAGCGGCCGCACCCGTCGATTCGGGTCGAAAGCGAGGATGACGAACAGGATGGGGTTCAACAAGAGCGCCGCCAGGATGCGCGCCGCTTCGTCGGCTTGGGCTTTCAGCGAGGGCCTATGCTTCAGGAACACGCGCATGTCGGAATTGCCGGCGCTGTAGGCGCGGCTCAAAGCCCATTTGAGATTGGCGCGCGACTGCGGGACATGGTCGTAGACGATGGCGTCGTTCGCCCAGGCGAAACGCGCGCCGCGCGCCTTCGCGCGGACGAAGAAATCCTTGTCCTCGCCGCCGGTGAACCCGAAGGCGGGATCGAACCAGGGCGCCGACATGCTCTCGAAGAGGCCGCGGCGCGCCAGAAGATTGCCCGTGCCTTCGATCAACGCGATGGGACCGGTCGGCGCGAAGGTGTCCGAGACGCCGTCGCAATGCACGGCCCATCCGCCGGGATCGCGCTCGAAGACGCGCCTGGTCTGGCCGTTCAGCGCGTCGGCGCCGGTTTCGGCCTGCACACGCAACATTTCCGCAAGCCATCCGGCGTCGGGTTCTTCGTCATCGTCGATCATGGCGATGAAATCGCAAGGATGCTTGTCGAGAATGCGCGCCACGATGGTGTTGCGGACATTCGCAATGCCGCGCTTTTCCTCCACGACGGCGTCGAGCGGCCAGCGATAGCCGCGCGCTCTCATTTTCGCGGAAACGGAAACCGCTTCTTGCTTTTCCGCATCGTTGTCCACGATCAACACGGTAACGTTAGCGTCCGTCTTCAAAGCGGCAATGCCGTTCAGCAACCGCTCCAGGCTTTCGGGGCGGCGAAAACTCGGGATGCCGATGACGATATCAATCATGGCGTGCCCGCCATTTGCGCGCCTGCGCAAAAATCTGCAGCGCCATCACGATCTCGCCGGTCAGGACACCACCGAGCGAAACGATCGGGCCGAATGCAAACAACAACCCCGATGTGAACAGCAAGGAGACGACGCTGGAATTCACGCTGGCGCTGGCCAGCGGCTTGAACTCGCCACCGGCCTGCAGCAGCACCGACTCCGGCGTGCGGAGCGCGCGGATCGCCATGATGGCGACCCAGATGCACAGAACGGCGACAACACTTGTTTCGTCATAGCTGCGCTTCAACACAACATGCGGGAACCAGATCATGATGATTGCAGCCAGAATCGATGTCCCGGCAAGCACCACGAGGCCCGCGATGCGGAACTGGAAAACGGCGCGCATGGCGTCGCCGAACTTTCCGGCGTTCAGCGCGCGCGCCATCGTGGCACGCTCGGCATCGGGCAACGCCGTCATCACCAGCGAAACCGGGCGCATGAAGAGAGAGCCGAGCGCCAGAAGCGCGAACGCCTTGGGTCCTGAGATCAGCGTGACGAGATAGGCGTGCGCATTGGCGGTGAATTCGGTGGAGATCACGCCCAGCAACGACCAGCGCGCCAGATCGCGCCAGATCGGAAGAAACGCGCGCAGCGATCCGTTCCACAACGCAGTCATTTGAGCGCGCAGGAAATCGAGACTGAATCCGAAAAGCGCGGAGCCCGAGCAGAGGACGAGAACCATGGCCGCGAAGACCGGTGTCAGATGCCGCGTGACGATGAGAACGCCCAGACCGCCGACGAGGATGGTACTGTAAATGAGATCGGAGATGATGGCGCGCGGCATCCGGTGCACCGCATAAGCATGGCAACGCGCAAACCAGCGGATCGTCATCAGTGCGCCGTAAAGTGAAACGATGGCGGCGAACGCGACACTCGCCGTGCTGGCGATCATCAGGCCGAAGATCGCGACGGCGGCCAGCGCGGCGAAAGCGAGATTGGCTTTCATGTAAGCGGCAAGCTCGCCGTCCGTCATCGGCACCTTGCCGTTGGCCGAATTGACGAGCGCAGCCCCGAACAGCGCGCCGCCCATCGACAAGGCGAACGGCACCACCACGAAGGCGAAAGAGAACAGGCCGAATTGCTCTGGCGGCAGATAATGCAGAAAGAGCAGCGAGGTAAGAAAATGCGCGCCCGCGATGGAGATGGGGCCCAGCGTATTGAACGCATAGCGCAGCACCAACGGCACGAGATTTCTGAAGGCGGAAGGCGCCTTTGCGCGGTCCATCCCGGGGGCAGCGGTCAGTGGCGCGGCGTTGCTCATCCGTGGCCTGTTCAGTCCCGCGACCTGTAGGCCATGGTGCGTGTCAAAAGGGTAAATGCCGCGATAGGATTTGTGATCGCGTAGCGT
>JBQCJO010000401.1:0-9400 GCA_051952735.1 Rhizomicrobium sp. | reverse complement strand
TTTGGTCGTTGCAGACACGGGATCGCAATGGAAACGCGCTGCGTGGCGATGTCGCGGCGCTGGAGACGAAGAATTCGCTGATTTATAGCGAGGGCATTCTTACCGCGGTTGTCGGTCTAAATGACGTGGTCGTCGTTTCGACACGCGATGCCGTTCTCGTTGCAAGTAAGGATAGCGCGCAGAGCGTGGCGTCTCTCGTGGCGAAACTGAAGGAAGGATGCCGGACGGAAGCCACAGAGCACCAAACAGTCTTGCGGCCTTGGGGAAGCTATCGTTCCGTTCTCACCGGTGCGGGATTTCAGGTAAAGGAGATCGTGGTAAAACCCGGCGGGCGTCTCTCGCTTCAGATGCACCATAAGCGCGCCGAGCACTGGATTGTGGTCGGTGGCGTGGCCCGGGTCACCTGCGACGGCAAGGTCTTCGATCTTCGTGCCAACGAAAGCACGTTCATCCCGCTGGGTGCAAAACATCGTCTTGAGAATCTCGGAGATGAACCGCTTTGCCTGATTGAAGTGCAATGCGGCTCATATCTCGGCGAAGACGATATCGTGCGTTTTGACGACGCGTATGGCCGCGTCAAGCCAGGTGGCTAGTAGACGACCACGGATCGAATCGATTTGCCTTCATGCATGAGATCGAAGGCATCGTTGATCTTTTCGAGCGGCATCTGATGGGTGATGAGGTCATCGATATTGACCTTCCTGTCCATGTACCAGTCCACGATTTTTGGAACGTCGGTGCGCCCTCTCGCGCCGCCGAAAGCGGTACCTTTCCACACGCGGCCTGTCACAAGCTGGAATGGGCGTGTGGAAATTTCCTGGCCCGCGCCCGCCACCCCGATGATGATGCTTTGGCCCCAACCGCGGTGGCAGCATTCCAGTGCCTGCCGCATTGTGTTCACATTGCCGATGCACTCGAAGCTGTAATCCGCGCCGCCTCCCGTCAGCTCGACGAGATGGGCAACCAAATCGCTTTTGACTTCTTTGGGATTCACGAAATGCGTCATGCCGAATTGGCGCGCGATCTGTTCGCGGGCCGGGTTAACGTCGACACCGACGATCATGTTGGCGCCCACCATCCTGGCGCCCTGAATGACGTTGAGCCCAATGCCACCCAGTCCGAATACGACGACGTTGGCTCCGGCTTCCACCTTTGCCGTGAAGATCACCGCGCCGATGCCCGTGGTCACACCGCATCCGATGTAGCAGACCTAGTCGAACGGCGCGTCCGAACGAATTTTCGCCAGGGCAATTTCGGGGAGCACCGTATGATTGGCGAAAGTGGAGCAGCCCATATAATGCAGGATCGGCTTGCCTTTGAACGAGAAGCGGCTTGTGCCATCGGGCATGGCACCTTTGCCCTGCGTAGCGCGGATGGACGTGCACAGATTTGTTTTGTGGCTCGTGCAGCTTTTGCATTCGCGACATTCCGGCGTGTAAAGCGGGATCACATGGTCTCCGGGCTTTAGCGATTTCACGCCCGGCCCGACTTCAACAACGATTCCCGCCCCTTCATGACCAAGGATCACCGGAAACTGTCCTTCGGGGTCGGCTCCGGAAAGCGTGAACGCGTCCGTGTGGCAAATGCCCGTTGCCTTGAGTTCGACCAACACCTCGCCGGTCTTGGGTCCTTCCAGATCGACCATTTCGCTTTCCAGCGGCTGTCCCGCCTAAAAAGCCACTGCCGCGCGGGTTTTCATTCTCGTTTCTCCAGAAACCACTCAAGATTCGGTCATATTGCGCCGCCACAGTGGCGGACGGGAAGGGCCATACCTATCTTTGCCCGGTGGGCGCAAGATTCGGGGCGCAATGATCGACGTTCGCGATCTTGTTTACGAGTATCCGTCGAAACGGGCGTTGGAAGGCGTTTCGCTAGCCGTTCCCGCGCAGACGATTGTCGCTCTGGTCGGTCCCAATGGTGCGGGCAAAACCACGCTGTTGCGCTGTCTCGCCGCGCTGGAGCCGCCTTATTCCGGCGTGGTCACGATCGACGGTCTCGACACGCGGGAGCACCCGCGCGAGATCCACTCCCGCCTGGGGTATCTCCCAGACTTTTATGGCCTCTATGACGAGCTGAGTGTTCGCCGTTGTCTCACCTATGCGGCCTGGTCTCATGGCATCGCTGCGGCTGCAGTCGAGCCGGCGGTCGTGAAGGCAGCCGAAAGGGTTGGGCTTTCCGATCGCATGGAAACCAAGGCCGGCGAACTGTCGCGCGGCCTGCGGCAACGCCTCGGTATCGGACAAGCGATTGTCCACGAGCCGAAGGTGCTGCTCCTTGACGAACCTGCCGCGGGCTTGGATCCCCAGGCGCGGCGTGATCTTTCGGTGCTTCTGCTCGAGTTGCGCGATGCCGGGATGACGCTGGTCGTATCCTCGCACATTCTTGCCGAGCTCGAAGATTACTGCTCCGAGATGATCATCATCGAAAACGGTCGCGTGGTTGGCGGCCGTCCGATCAAGGTCAAGGATGTCGAGAGGCCACGCTATCTGATCGAGATCGCGACGGCACGCGCCGATTTCGGTGATTTCCTCAGGGAAGCCGGTCTCGACGTCATTGAGGTCGATGAACATCACGCGCTCATCACGCACACCCGCAACGCTGCGGCGCGAGCCAAGCTCATTCGCGATCTTCTGGCAGCGGGTTTTGAGGTCTCGTCATTCGGCGAGTCCACCAAGGCGCTGGAAGAGACTTATTTCTCCCAGGTCGGAAGGGGCGCTGCATGATGGGCCCGGAATTCCGCCGCAATCTATGGCTCGAACTGACGCCTCGGCGCATTGTGTTTATGGTCGCCATTTTGGCGCTCATCTTTTTTGCTGCCGCCGTTTCCAGTCCAAGTTGGACATCCTATTCGGCAGCGGAGACGGTCTACTATCTGGTGGTCGTGGTCTGGGGCGCACGGAACGCTGGACTCAGCGTCGTCGGCGAAATTCGCGATCACACCTGGGACCTACAGCGCCTGTCGTCGATCGGTGCGGCAGAGATGACTTGGGGCAAACTGTTCGGCTCCACAATCTACAATTGGTTTGGTGGCGCGATCTGCCTTGCCGTAATGCTGATCTATGGTTTTGCGCATGGCGCAGCGGTCTCGACAATCCTTGATCTTATTTACTATGTGATCGTCGGCATTGTCGCGCAGGCAACTGCATTGTTGACCAGCCTGGTGGCGATCCGGCGGCGCTCCGCACATTCCCGTCTCGATGTGTTTCTCTATCAATTGCTCGGCATTATTGCGGCGATCGCCGTGGCTTATGTGTGGGAAGCCGCCGATCCAGCGAGCGCCTTATTGCTGGGCCGGAAATCGACGGAGGTAATCCCGTGGTGGGGCGCCACGATCAGCGCGCGGCCGTTCCTATTGATTTCCCTTGTGCTTTTCACGGGCTGGATATTGGCCGGCTGCTATCGCGAGATGCGGCGTGAATTGAAGATGAAAAACGGCCCACTCGTTTGGCTCGGTTTTCTAGTGTTCATCGGGTTCTATGTCGCCGGCTTCGATGCGTGGCTGCCGCACGAAGCTGTGATGGCAAACTGGGACATTGTTGCCCTCCGCTTGGCGCTTGCTTCAACCGCGTTTGGTGCACTGACCTATGTGATGGTTCTGCTTGAGCCCAAGGATCGTGTTCTCTACCGTTGGTATGGGAGCCGGATTGCTTCGGGCGCCGGCGCTTCAGCGCTTTGGAGCTTGCAAGCCTGGATCATGAGTTATCTCGCGACGCTGATTGTGGCGGTCGCGCTGATCTGGTGGCTATTCGCGCAAGGTTTCGGGGCTTTCTATCCTGCGATCGCTATTGCGGGACTAGGATTCCTGACGCGTGACGCCGCGATCTTCGTGTTTTTTGCGGCGGCCCGCCGGCGTGGCGATCTCGCGGCCGTCGTGTCGCTTTTCGCGCTCTATGTTTTGATACCGGCGATTCTCGATGGTGTGGGGTTAAAGTTCGTGCTGCCGTTTTTCTATCCGACACCGTCGGCGCCTGTATGGCTGGGGCCAGCTGTCGTGTGGGGCGAAGCTGCAGTGGCAGTCAGTCTGGCAGTAAGTCGTGTGGTCCTAGGCGAAAAGCGTGCCGCCTAGCGGCTCTTGGCGATCTTAAGGCCGGAATAATTCGGCTGATCGATTGCCACCTTGTCGAGCGTCGTAAGTTCCAGGTGTTGGCGCAGCGCGTCGGACTCGATGTCGATCTCGCCGCCGCGGATTCGCTCACAGAGTTCGCGATTGAGGCCTTCCAGCGAGCCGTCCTGACCGAGAAGGGCGACGAGTTGGGCTTTCTCTCTTTCGCCGGCGTTGGGTCCCAATTCCAATTCGCGTGCCACGATGCCCAAAGCATTGGCGGCCACCCGCGCGTGGAATGCCGTGTGTCCTTTGAGCTCCGGCATCGCTTTCGTCTCGATGAAGCTTTGAACGGCTTTCACCAGTTCCAGTACGGAAGGTTGATCCATCATGGCGTCACATCTTTCCATGAACGATGAGATTGATGAGGTCGATTTCTGTCTCGGATGAACGGCGGCCAATGGCGGCACGCTCGACCGAACCGTCGGCGCGGAAGCCTTGATACATGCTCATGCACATCACGCCCCATTTGAGCGAGCCATAGACAATCCACGTACGTGCATCATCGACATCGACTTTCCCGCCGCCGGCTTCTTCATAGCCCGCGATGAGATCGCGAAGATCACCGAATCCACCCACGACCTTGTCCGCTACGCCAAATCGCCAGGAGTTCGTGCAGATCCAGCCGATGTCTTCCAGTGGATCGCCGATATGCGTCAATTCCCAATCAAGCGCTGCTTCGACGCCGCGCGGCGATATCAGGAGATTGCCATGGCGAAAATCGCCATGCACCAATGTCTGGCGGGCGGCCTTTGCCATGCGCGGCTCCAGCCATTTGAAGGCAAACTCGAAAACCGGATGTGGGTACTTGTAGCTGTCGTAAAGGTCGCGATAGCGGCGAAGCTGGGTAGGACCGTCGATCACCGGCAGAAGGTGCGTGAGCGGCGCGGCATCGACCTTATGAATTTTGGCAAGGATCGTGCCGCATTGTCGCGCGAGTCTTGGCCGCACGGCATCGAACTCAACGTCCCGCAAGATCTTGCGCGCGATGGTCTCGCCCGGGAGCCTGTCCATGACATAGCCGTGGCCGACATTGTCCGAAGGCCTGAGGACGTAGCGAACGCGCGGTGCCGCGACACCGCTGGCCCGCGATGCCTCGATCACCACCGCTTCGGTTTCCAGCGGTACCGAGTTTCCGCTTTCGGTGACGCGTGCGCCACCGCCCGGGCTGCGCCGCAGGATCAATGGCTCATGCTTGCCGTTCACAAGCGCGTCGAATGCCCACGTCTCCTGACTGGCGCCGCCGGACAGGCGCGTAATCGAATCCACGCGCTCGAAGCCGGGCAGCGCTGCTGCGAGAGCACGATCCAACTCGGCAAGAAAATCCACTGTCGCCATCAACCTGTCCGCAGATACCGCACGGCCTCGTCGCGCTCGAAGAGATAGAGCAGGACACGAAGCGCTTCGCCACGCGGCGACTTCAACTCCGGATCCTTCGCGAGAATGAGTTTCGCATCATCGCGCGCCGCTGCAAGCAAATCTGCATGTGCCGCAACGTCAGCCATGCGGAATTCCGGCAGGCCGCTTTGCTTGGTGCCCAGCACCTCGCCGGCGCCGCGCAGTTCGAGATCGCGCTCGGCGATCACGAAGCCGTCGTCCGTTTCGCGCAGCGTTTTCAGGCGTTCCTTCGCGGTCTCACCCAGGGGCGGGGAATAGACGAGAAGGCAGGTGGATTTCGCCTCGCCGCGCCCAACGCGACCGCGAAGCTGATGAAGCTGCGCGAGGCCGAAACGCTCGGCGTGCTCAACGACCATTATGGTTGCTTCCGGGACGTCAACGCCGACTTCGATCACGGTGGTAGCCACCAGCACCTTGAGCTCGCCCTTCTTGAAGCGGGCCATCTCAGTATCCCTCTCCAGACCTTTCATGCGGCCATGCACGAGGCCGACAGCGGAGCCCAATACCCCGCGGAGCATCTTCGCGCGATCTTCCGCGGCGGTCAGATCGACCAGTTCGGATTCTTCCACCAGCGGACAAACCCAATAGGCGCGCGCGCCTTTGGCGATGGCGCTTCGCAGATGCGTGACAACTTCATCGACGCGGTCGGCGGAGATCAGCCGGGTGTCGACAGGCTTTCGGCCCGGCGGCCGCCCAGTGAGGCGTGACACGTCCATGTCGCCATAGGCAGTCAACGCAAGCGTGCGCGGGATGGGCGTCGCGGTCATCACCAGTACGTCCACGGGCTTGTGACCCTTGCCTTGCAACGTCATGCGCTGGTGCACGCCGAAGCGGTGCTGCTCGTCGACCACGGCGAGACCTAGATCGCGAAAGGCAACGTCTTCCTGAAAGATTGCGTGCGTGCCGACCAGAATGTCGATCTTGCCATCGGCCAGATCGCGCAACACCGCTTCACGGTTCGCGCGTTCGCGGCCGGTGAGCAGAACCATCCGCACGCCTGTGGCTTCCGACAATTTTTCGAGCGAGGCCATATGCTGGCGCGCGAGGATTTCGGTGGGCGCCATCAATGCGCCCTGCATGCCCGCCTCGACGGCGCTCAACAATGCGAGGAACGCGACAACGGTTTTGCCCGCGCCGACATCGCCTTGCAGCAGGCGCAACATGCGCAGCGGCGCTTTCATATCCGCGTCGATCTCGGCCAGCGCCTGTTTCTGCGTGTCAGTGAGCGTGAAGGGCAGGGCGGCAACGGCTTTTTCTCGCAGCCTTCCTGTGCTTTCGATGCTGCGCCCTTTTTGGCCGCGCATGGCATTGCGGATCAAAACCAGCGCGAGCTGGTTGGCGAGCAATTCGTCGTAGGCCAGCCGCGCGCGATCGGCCGTGAGCGGTGACAGGGCATCGTCGTGCACCGGGCCGTGGGCGGCGCTCAATGCCTTGTGGAATGTTGCCCACCCGCGTGCGCGTTGAAACGGCGCGTCGAGCCATTCCGGCATCTCTGGCACACGCTCCACGGCGGCGCGCACGGCTTTCGACAGAGACTTGGATTGCAAGCCTTCCGTCAGGCGATAGATCGCTTCGTGCTGCGGCATCTCGGAGGCTTCTTCCGGCGAGACGATGAAATCCGGGTGGGTTATCTGCAGGTTGTTCTTGAAGCGCTCGATCTTGCCGGAGATCACCCGCTTCTCGCCAACCGGAAGCTGCTTCTTCAGGTGATCGGGATAGGCGTGGAAGAACACCAGCTCGATCATTGCCGTGTCGTCGGAACACCGAACTTTGTAGGGCTGGCGGCGATCACGGTTCGGCAGATGGTCCAGCACGTTCACTTCCACTGTCGCGATACGGCCTTCCTCGGCGTCGATCAGCTTGGGGCGATAGGAGCGGTCGATCACCCCGCAGGGCAGATCGAAAATCAGATCGACAATGCGCGTTCCCGCCACGCGCTCGATGAGCTTGGCGATCTTCGGCCCCACGCCCGGAAGGGTCCGGGTTTCCGCAAACAAGGGAAAAAGAATCGAAGGTCGCATGCAAAAGGAACACTAGCGGAACGGAGGCCCAGACGTTATATCCCGCACCATGACGAATACCGACAACGGTGGCTCGAAAGAGGTCCGCCGCAAACGCCTATTGTTCCGGGCCCAACGCAGGGGCTTCAAGGAAGTCGATCTGATCTTCGGCGCCTTTGCGACCGAGGCGCTTCCTGCCATGGACGACGCTGCCCTGGACGAGTTTGAGGCGCTGCTCGCCGCGCCGGACAAGGACGTGTTCGCGTGGCTGCAGGACCAGGCGCCGGTACCGCCCGAATACGACAATGAAACATTTGCCGGCCTGAAGGCCGTTTGTAATCGCAAGAAGCCCACATGGAACGTCTGACTTATGTCGCCCGCGAGCGCGGCCGCCTTTCGGTAAGCGGAGCGCCCGGCGGATACGATGCTTATCTTGCCGCTGAAGCGGCGGCGCGGCGCAAGGGGCTCGTGCTCTTTGTCGCGGCCGATGACGCCCATGCCATGGCGGCTGCCGATGCGATGCGCTTTTTCGCGACGGACGTTGCGGTGTTGCCGTTCCCCGCTTGGGACTGCTTGCCTTACGACCGCACCTCGCCGAAGTCCGACATTGAGAGCCAGAGGCTGGCAACGCTGGCCGCGCTGGCGCGGCGCAACAAGGACAGCGCGGCGGCGATTATCGTCACCACCGTCAATGCGCTTCTCCAGCGTGTGCCGCCGAGAAGCGAGATCGCCAAGGCAAGCTTCTTTGCCCGCGTCGGTAACGATGTGGAGCACGATGTGCTCACCGCTTTCCTTGTGAAGAACGGCTACGTGAAAGCCAGTACGGTGCGCGAGCCGGGAGATTTCGCGTTGCGCGGCGGAATCGTAGACCTTTGGCCACCGGGATCGGAGCAGCCGCTGCGCCTGGATTTCTTCGGCGCGACGCTGGATGCGATCCGCACCTTCGATGCCGAGACGCAGCTTTCGACGGACCAGATCCGCGAGATCGAACTGCTGCCTGCCAGTGAAGCGCCGCTGGATGCCGAAAGCATCAGCCGCTTCCGCAGCGGTTACGTTGCCACCTTCGGCCCCGCAACCAGCGACGATCATCTTTATGAGAGCGTCAGCAGTGGGCGGAAGATGCAGGGTATGGAGCATTGGCTGCCCCTGTTCCACGACCATCTCGATACGCTGTTCGACTATGCGCCGGATGCGTTGGTGATGCTGTCGCACCAGACGGAAGAGGCAAAGTCCGCGCGTCTCGAGCTGGTGAAAGACTATTACGAAACCCGCCGCCAGTTCCTGCGCGAAAGCCGCGAAGGCGAGGCGAAGGTTGCCGCGCCGCCTTACAAACCGTTGCCGCCGGAAAAACTCTATCTGACGGACGGCGAGTGGAAGGCCGCGCTGGGCAGCAGAGATGTGCGCGAGCTTTCGCCGTTTCAAGCCCCGGAGTCGATGCGGGCTGTGGATGCCGGCGGAAAGCAGGGACGCGACTTTGCGCCGGAGCGCGCGGCGGGGAAGGTCAACATCTTCCAGATCGCGGCCGATCATATCGGCGATCTGCTGAAAGCAAAGAAACGTGTGCTGGTCGCGACATGGAGCAACGGCGCGGCGGAACGCATTGGCGGACTGCTCTCCGATCACGGCATCGACGCGATCCGCCAGATCGACAGTTGGAGCGAAGCGCAGAAGCTGCATGGCGATGCCGTGGGCGTGGCTGTGCTCGGGCTGGAGCATGGTTTCGAGGCAGCGGACTTCGCGGTCGTGTCCGAGCAGGACATTCTTGGCGATCGTATGGTCCATGCCCGCGGGCGGCAGAAGCGGGCGCAGAACTTTTTGCAGGAAGCGTCGTCCCTCGCGCCGGGCGATCTCGTCACGCATATCGAGCATGGCGTGGGCCGCTTCACGCGTTTGCAGACCA
>JBQCJO010000400.1:0-2973 GCA_051952735.1 Rhizomicrobium sp. | reverse complement strand
CGAAATCGGAGCCGGCATTGAGTTTGCGCGCGGCAAGCCCGTCCAGCGCATCGGAAAGCCCGGCAACGCAGAACACCGCGAACGCCACCAGCCGCCAGGTGTCGCCGGGCAAGGCGAATGCAATGGCAAACACCGGAACGAGCACGATGCGCAAAATGGTGATGGCATTGGGGAGGCGATACATGCGTCTACTCTATCACTCAGCCGGTGGGGTGGAAGAAGTCGTACACTTTTTTCGCCAGCGTCTTGCTGACGCCGCTCACCGATTCGAGATCGGCGAGGCTTGCGGCAGACACCGCTTTGGCGGAGCCGAAATGCTGGAGCAGGGCGCGCTTGCGCCCCGCGCCGACACCGGCAATCTCGTCCAGCGGATTGGCGCCGATGGCTTTGCTGCGCTTCTTGCGGTGGCTGCCGATGGCGAATCGATGTGCTTCGTCGCGCAGCCGTTGCAGGTAGTAGAGCACCGGGCTTTTGGGATCGAGGCGGAAAGGCTCGCGCCCCGTCATGTAGAAATGCTCGCGGCCCGCATCGCGGTCCGGACCCTTGGAGATGCCGACCAGCAGCACGTCCTCGACACCGAGATCTTCCAGCACGGCGCGCGCGACCGAAAGCTGTCCCGGACCACCGTCGATCAGTGCCAGATCGGGCCACTTCGCCTTGGCCTCGTCTTCGCCGGCTTCCTTCACCAGGCGGGAAAAGCGGCGCGTCAGCACTTCGCGCATCATGCCGTAGTCATCGCCGGGCGTGAGTTCGGTCGATTTGATGTTGTATTTGCGGTACTCGCCCTTTTCGAACCCGTCCGGCCCCGCGACGACCATGCCGCCCAAGGCATTGGTGCCCTGGATGTGGGAGTTGTCGTAGATCTCGATACGGCGTGGCGGATTCTCCATCCCGAAAGTCTCGGCGACGCCCTCCAGCAACTCGCGCTGCGCGGAGTTCTCGGCCATGCGGCGGGCCAGTTGCTCGCGCGCATTCTGCATCGCCATTTCGACGATCTCGCGCTTCTCGCCGCGCTGCGGCACCGCGATCTCGACTTTGTGCTCGGCGCGGACAGCGAGCGCTTCCTCGATGAGTTCGCGGTTGGCGATCTCTTCGGAGAGATAGATTGCTTTGGGCGCGGGCCGCTCGTCATAGAACTGCGCCACGAAACTCTCGAGCACTTCAGCGCAGGAAAGCTCGCGCGGATGGCGCGGGAAGTAGGGCCGGTTGCCCCAGTTCTGCCCTGCGCGGAAGAAGAACACCTGGATGCAGGTTTCGCCGCCTTGCTGGTAGGCCGCGAAGACATCGGCCTCGGCGAAGGTGGTGGGATTGATGCCCTGCGTGGACTGGATATGGCTCATCGCCTTGATGCGGTCGCGGAAACGCGCCGCGGCTTCGAAGTCCAGTTGGTCCGATGCGGTGTTCATCTGCCGCGCCAGTTCGTCCTGCACGACGCGGCTTTTGCCATTCAGGAACTCTTCGGCTTCGCGCACCAACTCGCCATACCCGGCTTCATCGACGCGACCGACGCACGGCGCGCTGCAGCGCTTGATCTGGAACAACAAGCAGGGCCGCGTTCTGCTCTCGAATACGGAGTCGGAGCAGGAGCGCAGGAGGAATGCGCGTTGCAGCGTGTTGAGCGTCCGCGTCACCGCGCCGGCGCTGGCGAAGGGTCCGAAATAAACACCCTTGGTGGATTTCGCGCCGCGATGCTTCAGCAATTGCGGGAAGGGATGATCCTCGCGCAGCAGGATGTTCGGAAAGCTTTTGTCGTCGCGATAGGAGACATTGTAGCGCGGCTTCAGCCGCTTGATGAGATTGGATTCGAGAAGCAGCGCTTCGATCTCGCTCGCCGTGGTGACGAAGATCATCTCCGCGGTGTCCGCGATCATGCGCATCAGCCGGTCGCTGTGCACCATGCCGCGCGCATAGGACGACACGCGCTTCTTCAGGCTCTTGGCCTTGCCGACATAGAGCACGTCGCCCTTGTCGTTGAGCATGCGATAGACGCCCGGCGCATCGGGCAGCGTCTTCAGATACGCCTCGATGCGCGCCGGGCCTTTCAGCGGCGCTTCTGTGGTGGAACCGTCGGACATGGAACCGGCATTATACCGGCTTTTGGCCGGAACAAGGGCTCATTCGCGCTCATTTCTTCAAGAAAGAGGCGCATCATGGCAGCCATCAGGGAATTGCATCATCCGGAGGGTTCTGTTGCAGCGGCATTGAAGGCCGCCGCGGAGAAACTACCGGCCCCGGACGACGAACGCTTCGCCGATCCATTCGAGCGATTCCGCGATGCGCGTGTGGTTTTGCTGGGCGAGGCGACGCACGGCACGTCCGAATTCTATCGCGCCCGCGCGGCCATCTCGCGGCGGCTGATCGAGCGCCATGGCTTCAACATCGTCGCCGTGGAAGCCGACTGGCCGGACGCGGCGCGCATCGACCGTTACGTGCGTCACAAGCCGCACGCGCCGAGCGAGGAGGTGGCGTTCAGTCGCTTTCCCACCTGGATGTGGCGCAATCGCGAGGTGCACGACTTCGTGGACTGGCTGCGCCAGCACAACGAGACGACAGCGCCCGAGAAGCGCACAGAATTCCGGGGCCTCGATGTCTATTCGCTGCGTGCGTCGATGGCCGCGGTGCTTTCTTATCTGGATCGCATCGCGCCGGAGGACGCACAGAAAGCGCGGCGCCGCTATGGCTGCCTGACACCCTGGCAGGATGAACCGCAGCGTTATGGCTATCGCGCCATGCAGGGTGCCGACACCTGCGAAGACGCGGTGACGGAGCAATTGCGCGAACTTTTGAACAAGCGCCTCGCCTATATGGCGAAGGATGGCGAAGACTTTTTCGATGCGGAGCAGAACGCGCGCATCGTGCGCGCGGCGGAAGAGTATTACCGCATCATGTATCGCGGCTCGACCGAGAGCTGGAATCTGCGCGACCGGCATATGTTCGATACGTTGCAGGCTTTGCTGCGCCGCCGCCCGGAAT
>JBQCJO010000399.1:0-6838 GCA_051952735.1 Rhizomicrobium sp. | reverse complement strand
GAGCCGCGGCTCGCCGGAAGGCGCGCTGACGGAAGACTATGCCAATCGCGCGCGCGCAATGGGAAAGCGCGCCGGCTTCACCAGCGTCACCATCGATGAGGTGAATGTCTCCAAGCTGCGCGAAGCGCGCTCGCGCATCGCCGAAGAGGGCGAGCGTCTGGCAGCGCGCATTCCCGAAGGCGCGCATGTGATCCTGCTGGATGCGAAGGGCAAGGGCATGACGTCCGACGCCTTTGCGGAAATGCTGGGTGCGATGCGCGACGCCGGCGCGCGCGATCTGGCCTTCATCATCGGCGGGCCGGACGGATTGGCGTTGCCGGACCGGATCAAGGCTGGGCGAAGCCTCGCGTTCGGGCCGCAAACCTGGCCGCATCTTCTGGTGCGCGCCATGCTCGCCGAGCAGATCTACCGCGGCATCACCATTCTCGCGGGCCATCCCTATCATCGGGCCTAAAAGCGCGATCCGGAAAAGTGTGAAGCGGTTTTCCGGATAAATCGCGCGACATCAAAGAATCCTTCGTTAGGCCAAACTTAACCATGTTGCGCGATGGTGGCCTGTCGCAGTGGGAAGACTTTGCCCATGGAGATCAGAAGCACTGGCCGCGTTGGATCGTCGTCTGTTCGCCGTTCGTCGAGCAGCACGTCGTCGTCCGACAGTGCCTTCACGGTTTCCACCACCGAACAACCGCGCGCGCAAACCGTTGCAACCACCGGCGCGATCGCATCCGTCGAAAGCATTCTCACGCTGCAGGGCGTGGACGATTCCACCAGCGGCCGTTCGCGCGGTCTCGCCCATGGCGAGCGCCTGCTCGACATGCTGGATGAAGTGCGCGACGGGCTTCTCGCCGGCGGCATTCCGCGCGCCACGCTGACGCGTCTCGCCACCGCGGTGAGCCAGCGGCAGGAAGGCTTTTCCGATCCCAAGCTGCAAAGCGTTCTCGACGAGATCGAATTGCGCGCCCGCGTGGAGCTCGCCAAGCTGGAACAAAGCGACCGGGCTGACGCTTAAGCCTTTGTACAAAAAGAAATTTTTATAGATCCGGCAGCCTTTTATTCTATTTGCCGGGGGCGGCAGGGGTCTGTATAACCCCGCCCGCTCAGTGTGGGGCGAGTCATCTAACCTGGGGTGTGCCCATGGGTGTTGAACTGCCGTCCGGCTACAAGCCGTCGGAATCAGAACCCTTTATGAATGAGCGGCAACGCGAATATTTCCGCCGCAACGTGCGGACGGGGAAGGAAGACCTCCTCCGCGCAAGCCGCGAGACGATTCAAAAGCGTCAGGCCGAGACGACGCCGTTTGCCGATCGTGCCGATCGTGCATCGACGGAAGCGGAGCGCCAGCTTGAGCTGCGCACGCGGGACCGCCAGCGCAAGCTGATCGCCAAGATCGATTCCGCGCTGCGCCGCATCGAGGATGGTTCCTACGGTTTCTGCGAAGAGACCGGCGAGCCGATTGGCCTCAAGCGCCTGGATGCGCGTCCGATCGCGACGCTGTCCATCGAAGCGCAGGAACGCCACGAGCGCCGCGAGAAGGTTTACAAGGACGACTGACCGTCCTTCACCTCGGAAAACAAAAAGGCCGGGCGCATTGCCCGGCCTTTTCGATTTCAGAGCGCCGCTATCAGAACGGCATCAGCACGTCGAACACCTGGCTGCCGTAACGCGGCTGCTGCACGTCGGTGAGCTGGCCCTTGCCGCCATACGACACGCGGGCTTCGGCGATCTGCGACAGGCTCACGGTGTTGTCGCTGGTGATGTCTTCAGGGCGCACGATGCCGGAGATCTGCAGATCGCGCAGCTCGTAGTTCACGCGCACCTGCTGATGGCCGTCCACGACCAGGTTGCCGTTCGGCAGAACCTGCGTGACGAGGCCGGCCAGCGTGAGGTTCACGTTCTCCGAGCGGTTCACCGAACCCGATCCGACATTCGATGTGTTGGAGCCCATCTTCACGAGGCTCGACGGATCGGCGGCGTTGGGGAGCGCGTTTGCCAGTTCACTTTCCAGGCCGAAGAAGTTCGTCAGATTGGCGTCGTCCGAATTGGCGCGCGTGCGCGAGGTCGTGTCGGAGATTTTCGCGGCATCGGCGATGGTGATGTTGATGGTCAGGATATCACCGACATGGCTGGCGCGCGGATCGTGAAAGAAGCTGCGCGAGCCCGGCGCCCACAGCGAATTGGCCATGTGCACGCCGCCCGGCGATTGCTCGGTCGGCATCGTCACCGGCTGATAGCCGGGCCGGGTCACCGGATTGACGATCGGCGCGAGCTTCGGCGCCACGCCAATATTCTCGATGCGATCCACCGCTGAGCAGGCGCTGAGCGCGAAACCGGCGACGGCAAGACAAGCGGATTGTTTCAGGAGCGTGCGGATCATCGTGTTCACTTCTGCAAGGATGCGATCTGGGTGATGGACGCGACGGTGCTGCCGGCGGCCACGGTGCCGGCGCCGGTCACGGTGCAGGCGATCTGGCGATAGGAGATGGGGTTCAGAACCGTCACCGTCTCGCCCATGCCGCCTTCGCTCATCGCTTTTCCGACGGCCGTCAGCGTGATGCCGGGCACCACGAAGGTCATCGTCACCGTCGATCCTTTGGTGACGAGGATGGGCTTGCGCACATCGTCGGGACGGATCGGCTCTCCGGCGCGCAGCACGCGGCGCGCTTCCATGCCGTCCAGATCGTTCATCGAGGTCACGATCCCGGCCTGCACCGAAGACGGATCGACCGTCTGGTAGGCCAGATCGGAATCGGAGATCGTCGTTCCGCGCGGAATGGAATGCGACGGGACCACGATGCGCATGTCGGCGCCATTGGCGAGCGCCATGTTGGCGAACAGCGGCAACGCCAGAACGGCAAGAGCCACGATCAGGGCGCGAACGATCATCACGAACCTCCCATGTGCGAAGTTGTCTGCATCATGTCGTCGGCGGCGGTGACGACTTTCGAGTTCATCTCGTAAGCGCGCTGCGCGGTGATCAGCGCGGTCACTTCCTCCACCGGATTGACGTTGGCGGTTTCGAGATAGCCCTGCTGGATCGTGCCGTAGCCGGCCGAGCCCGGAACGCCCGCCTGCGCCGAACCCGACGATGCGGTTTCGGTGAAGAGGTTGTCGCCCTGCGCGGCAAGGCCGCCTTCGTTCGGAAACCGCACGAGCTCGAGCTGGCCCAACGTCTGCGGCGCGCTCTGGCCTGGTATGGTGGCGTTCACCTGGCCTTGCGCATTCACGCTGATGGACAGGGCGTTGGTCGGAACCGCCACGCCCGGCGCAACTGTGTAGCCTTTGTCGGTGACGATCTGGCCCTCCGGCGAAAGCGCGAAGTTGCCGGCGCGCGTATAGGCATCGCTGCCGTCCGGCATCGTGATGTGGAAGTAGCCCGAACCCTGAATCATCAGGTCGTAGGGATTGCCGGTGTTGGAGGCGTCGCCTTGGGTCATGATGCGACTGACGGCGGCGGTGCGCACACCGGAGCCGAGCTGAATGCCCGTCGGCAGGACGGTGCCGGAGTCCGATGTCTGCGAACCGGCCTGCTCGACGTTCTGATACAGCAGATCCTGAAACTCGGCGCGCTGCTGCTTGAAACCCGTCGTGTTCATGTTCGCGAGGTTGTTCGCGATGACTTCGACGTTGGTCTGCTGCGCCAGCATTCCGGTGGATGCGATGGAAAGAGCTCTCATGGTCGTTTTCCTTAGTTCGCCGCGCTACCGAGCTTGTCGATCGCGTTGCGCTTCAATTCTTCCGGGCTCTGCGTGAGGTTCGCCGTCGTCTGATAGGCGCGCATCACATCGAGCATGTGCGAGATTTCGAGGACCGGCTGCACGTTCGATCCTTCCAGGCTGCCCTGCTGGATCATCGGCACGTCCACGGGCTTGGCCTGCTGATCGGTGGAATAAAGGCTCGCGCCCTCTTTCTTCAGCGCCGCTTCGTTGTCGAAGGTGACGAGCTTGACCTTGCCGAGCTGGCCGCGGGCGCCGCTCACCGTGCCGTCCGCGGCGATATGGATGTCGCCGTCGTCGTTGGTGATCGTCAGATCGCCGCCGTCGCCCTGAAGGCTCTCGCCGGTTTCGGTGACGATGCGGCCGTTGCCGTCCAGCGTGAAATGTCCGTTGCGGGTGTAGCGCGTATCGCCGTTTGCGGTCTGAACCGTGAAGTAGCCTTTGCCGTTGATCGCCAGGTCGAACGGCGCGCCGGTGTGGCTGATCGCGCCCTGCGTGAGATCGCGCAGCGTGCCCTTGTCCTGCACGAAGCTGATCTGCTGCGTGCCGGTTTCGCCCTCGGCGGGGCGGCTTTGCTGGATGTATTCCTCGAACTTCATCGACTCGCGCTTGAACGCGGGCGTCGAGATGTTCGCCATGTTGTTCGCGATCACGTCCATCGAGCGATAGGACGCGAGCTGCTGCGAAAGAGAGACGAGTAGCGTGTTATCCATAGGCCTGCCGGATCCTTTCTGGTCCGTCACGCCAAAAAGGAGTGCAGCGGCTATGCCAGCGCAAAAGCCGCTGTTTTGCTGGCTTTTCCGCGCGGCGCTTTCGGGCGAAGGCAAAACCTGCCGAGCGAACGCTGCCCAGGCCGGTCATTTGAACCACTCCTTAACCACACCGGCATAAGTTTTCCGCACACACACATGGTGAACCATGTGTGAAGAGGGAGCTGGGCCCGCCGATGGCGAAAGACGACGACAACGCCGAAGTTGAAAAGGATGCCGATGCCGCTGCGCCGGAAGGCGAAGGCGGTGACGCGCCAAAGCAAGGTTTCGTTAAGAAACTGCTCGGCAACAAGAAGATGTTGATCATCGTCGCCGCGGCACTGCTACTTGTTGTGGGCGGTGGCGGCGCGGGGGCGTACTTCTTCCTCTTCAGCGGGTCGGACGAAGCCAAAGGTCCGAAGACCGCGGAAGGCAAACCCATTCCGCCGATCGTGGCGCCGCAGGTCGCGTTCTACGAAATGCCGGACATGGTGGTGAACATCCAATCGTCCGATGGAAACCCCGCCTATCTGAAACTCGCCGTCGCCCTCGAACTCACCGGCGCGGACGAAAAGGCCGGCATCCAGCCGCTCATGCCGCGCGTCGTGGACCAGTTCCAGGGCTATCTGCGCGAATTGCGCGTGGATGATCTCAAAGGCTCCGCCGGCGTGCTGCGCCTGAAAGAAGAATTGCTTCGACGCATCAATGTCGCCACCGCGCCCTTCGCGGTGAAAGACGTGCTCCTCAAAGAAATGATTGTTCAGTAGGCGGGATATGGCTGACGAAACCGAAACCACGACGCCAGAAGCCGCCGCCGCGCCCGAAGCCGCAGTGGCCATGGCCGAGGCGCCCACTTCCGAGCGCGTGCTCAATCAGGATGAAATCGACAGCCTTCTGGGCTTCGATGTCAACGACGATGCGCTGCAGGACAAATCCGGCGTGCGCGCCATCATCAATTCCGCGCTCGTCTCTTATGAGCGCCTGCCGATGCTGGAAATCGTCTTCGACCGCCTGGTGCGGTTGATGACGACGTCTTTGCGCAATTTCACCTCCGACAACGTGGAAGTGAGTCTCGACAACATCACCTCCATCCGCTTCGGCGATTATCTGAATTCCATTCCACTGCCCGCGATCCTGGCGGTGTTCCGCGCCGAACAGCTCGACAATTACGGCCTCTTCACCGTCGACTCCAACCTCATCTATTCCATCGTGGACGTGCTGCTCGGTGGCCGCCGCGGCAGCGCCGCCATGCGCATCGAAGGCCGTCCCTACACCACCATCGAGCGCACGCTGGTCCAGCGCATGATCGAAGTGATCATGAACGACATGGTGCAGGCGTTCGAACCGCTCGCGCCGGTGAACTTCACGCTCGACCGCCTCGAAACCAATCCGCGTTTTGCCGCCATCGCGCGTCCGGCCAATGCCGCCATCCTGGTCAAGCTGCGCATCGACATGGAAGACCGCGGCGGGCGCACCGAATTGCTGCTGCCCTACGCGACCTTGGAGCCGATCCGCAAACTGCTCTTGCAGCAGTTCATGGGCGAAAAGTTCGGCCGCGACTCCATCTGGGAAGGCCATCTGGCCACCGAGCTGTGGTCCACGCGTGTGGAGATCGACGCGATCCTCGATGAGCAGATCATGTCGCTCAATACGATCATGAACATGCAGGTCGGCGAGACGATCATGCTGAACGCCACGCCAGAATCCAAAATCGAAATGCGTTGCGGCGGCGTTCCGCTGCTGCGCGGCCGCATGGGACGCGTCGGCTCCGCCGTTGCCGTCCGTGTCGATGAAGCCGTGCAACGCACCGACGCCTCGAAAGGGCTTTGATCATGCCGATGCTGAACATTTCTCTTCTGGTCGAGATCGGCCTTTCGGTCCTTCTGCTCGCCACCATCGTTTATTGCGCCATTCTGGAGCGTAAGCTTTCGGCGCTGCGCAAGGGCCAGGACGGCCTGAAAGACACCATCGCCAAGCTGAACGAAGCCATCGTCGCGGCGGGCTCCTCCATGCGCATGCTCAAATCCACCGCCGCCGGCGCCGCCGATGCGCTGGACGAGCGCATCGCGCGCGGCCGCTCCATCGCCGACGAGCTTTCCATTCTCACCGCATCGGGCGATCGCATCGCCGAGCGCATGATGGACCGCGCCGCCGCGCCGAAGCCGAACAACGTCACGCCGATGCCCGCATCGCTGGGTGCGCGCCTTGAAGCGCTCAAACCGCAAGCCTTGAGGAATGTCCGGTGAAGATCTCCCGTTACTTCCGTCTTCTTCCGGCCGTCATCATCGTGGGTGGCGGCCTGCTGGCGTTGAAGGGCGCGTCGCTCGTGCAGGAAGCGCGCGCGCAGACCGCGCTCACCGGGCAGGCGCCCGCGCC
>JBQCJO010000398.1:0-3374 GCA_051952735.1 Rhizomicrobium sp. | reverse complement strand
AAGGCGCCGGCGCGAGCGACGCCGATGTCCACACCGCCGCACAAAAATCCATTCGCGCGATCCAGATGGTGCGCGCATATCGCATGATCGGCCATCTCGCGGCCGACCTTGATCCGCTCAAGATCGTGCAGCGCGCGCCGCAGCCGCAGCTCGATCCGCAGTTCTATGGCTTCCATGCCGAAGACATGGATGCGCCGGTTTACATGGACGGCGTGCTTGGCCTTGCCACCGCCACGCCGCGCCAGATGGTCGATATCCTGACGCGCACCTATTGCGGGCGGATCGGCTATGAGTTCATGCACATCAACGATCCCGAGCAGAAGGACTGGCTGCAGCGGCGCATCGAAGGGCCGGATAAAGAGATCACCTTCACGCCCGAGGGCAAGCGCGCGATCCTGAACAAGCTCGTCGAATCCGAAGGCTTCGAGAAATTCGCGGGGCTGCGCTTCCTCGGCACCAAGCGTTTCGGTCTCGATGGCGGCGAAAGCACGATCCCGGCGCTGGAGCAGATCATCAAGCGCGGCGGCCAGCTCGGCGTGAAGGACATCGAGCTTGGCATGGCGCATCGCGGCCGGCTGAACGTGCTCGCGAACGTCATGGGCAAGCCCTATCGGCAGATCTTCCATGAATTCCAGGGCGGCGCGGCGAAGCCTTCCGATGTCGAAGGCTCGGGCGATGTGAAATATCATCTGGGCGCGTCGTCCGATCGCGAGTTCGACGGCAAGGCGGTGCATCTGTCGCTGGCTGCCAACCCGTCGCATCTCGAAGCCGAAGATTCCATCGTGCTCGGCAAGGCGCGCGCCAAGCAGCAGCAATTCGACGATACGAAAGAACGCACCAGCGTGTTGCCGCTTCTGCTGCACGGCGACGCGGCGTTCGCGGGACAGGGCGTGGTCGCCGAGTGCTTCGCGATGAGCGGCACCAAAGGCTATCGCACCGGCGGCACGATCCATTTCGTCATCAACAACCAGATCGGCTTCACCACCGCGCCGATCTATTCGCGCTCCTCGCCCTATTGCACCGACATCGCGCTGATGGTGCAGGCGCCGATCTTCCATGTGAACGGTGACGATCCGGAAGCGGTGGTGCATGTGGCGCGCATCGCCGCCGAATTCCGCCAGCTGTTCCACAAGGACGTGGTGATCGACATGATCTGCTATCGCAGGTTCGGTCACAACGAGACGGACGAGCCGGCATTCACGCAGCCCTTGATGTATCGCGCGATCAAGGATCATCCGACGACGCTCGAACTCTATGCCGCCAAGCTGGTGTCCGAAGGCACGCTGACGGAAGACGACATCCGCGCGATGATCGCGGACTTCAACAAGCGGCTCGACGAAGAGTTCGAAGCTTCCAAGGCGCATCTGCCGAACCGTGCCGACTGGCTGGACGGCCGCTGGGCCGGTTTTGAGACTGCGAAGGCCGGTGATCGCCGCGGTGAAACCTCCGTGTCGATGGAGAGCCTCAAGCTCGTCGGCAAGGCGCTCACCACCGCGCCCGAAGGTTTCCATCTGCACAAGACCATCGCGCGCCAGCTCGAAGCGAAAGCCAAGATGTTCGAGACTGGCGAAGGTTTCGACTGGGCCACCGCCGAGGCTCTCGCCTTCGGCACGCTGATGAACGAAGGCTATCCGGTGCGGCTCTCGGGGCAGGATTCGTCGCGCGGCACCTTCAGCCAGCGCCATTCCGCGCTCGTCGATCAGGAAACCGAGGAGCGCTATCACCCGCTCGCCCATATCCGCGACGGGCAAGCCGAATTCGAAGTGATCGACTCGCTGCTCTCCGAAGAAGCCGTGCTGGGCTTCGAATATGGTTACAGCCTTGCCGAGCCCAAGGCACTGGTGCTGTGGGAAGCGCAGTTCGGCGATTTCGCGAACGGCGCGCAGGTCGTGATCGACCAGTTCATTTCCTCCGGCGAGATGAAGTGGCTGCGCATGTCCGGCCTCGTGATGCTTCTGCCGCACGGTTATGAAGGCCAGGGACCGGAGCATTCTTCCGCGCGGCTTGAGCGTTACTTGCAGCTTTGCGCGCAGGACAACATGCAGGTCGCGGTGCCGACGACGCCCGCGAACTACTTCCACATTCTGCGCCGCCAGCTCCACCGGCCGTTCCGCAAGCCGCTGATCCTGATGACGCCGAAATCGCTGCTCCGCAACAAGCGCTGCGTTTCGTTCCTCTCCGACATGGGCCCCGGATCGTCGTTCCACCGCGTGTTCCAGGATCAGGCGGAATGCGTGCCCGGCGCGACGAGCGTGAAGCTGGTGCCCGACGAGCAGATCCGCCGCGTCGTGCTGTGCAGCGGCAAGGTCTATTTCGATCTGATGGACGAGCGCGAGAAGCGCAACGAGGGGCGCATCCAGATCCTGCGCATCGAGCAGCTTTATCCCTTCCCGCGCGAGACGCTGGTGCAGGAGCTTCGCCGCTTCGGCAAGGCAGACATCGTGTGGTGCCAGGAAGAGCCGAAGAACCAGGGTGCTTGGCATTTCGTCGAAGAGCGGATCGAAGACGTACTGGCCGAACTGCCGGGCGAGCGCCGCCCGCGTTATGCCGGCCGCCCCGAATACGCCTCGACCGCAGCCGGCCTGATGAGCCAGCACACATCCGAATTGAAAGCGTTCCTGAACGACGCGCTGTCCCTTTGAATTTCGAAAGAGATCCCGATGAGCATTGAGATCAAGGTGCCCGCGATGGGCGAAAGCGTGACGGAAGCCACCGTCGCGCGCTGGTTCAAGAAGGAAGGCGAAGCGGTCAAGCGCGATGAGCCGATCCTCGAACTGGAAACCGACAAGGTGACGGTCGAAGTACCCGCCCCCGCCGATGGCGCAATCGAAAGCATCGCCGTTCAGGCCGGCGCCACGGTGCAGGTCGGAACGCTTCTGGGCGCCATCGCGGAAGGCAAAGCCGGCAGCGTCTCCGCGACGCCCGCGAGCAATCCGCAAGCCGCAGCGCCCAGGCCTGCGGCTCCTGCGCCGGCTCCCGCTGCACCAAAGCCTGCACCGCAAGCCGTCGCACAACCGCTGACGCCTTCAGCCGCCGCGCCGGTGATGCCGAGCGTGCGCCGCATCGCCGAAGAGAGCGGGCTCAGCCCAGCATCCGTTCAAGGCACGGGCCGCGATGGCCGAGTGCTGAAGGGCGACATGCTCTCCGCGCTGGAATCGCAGGCTGCCGCGCCGCGCGCCGCGGTCGCCGCAGCGCCTGTTTCATCTGGCCCGCGCGCCAATGCCGCGCGCGAAGAACGCGTGACGATGACGCGCCTGCGCAAGACCATCGCGCTGCGCCTGAAGGAATCGCAGAACACCGCCGCACAGCTCACCACGTTCAACGAAGTGGACATGAGCGCGGTGATGGCGCTGCGCAGCGAATACAAGGACAGC
>JBQCJO010000397.1:0-7148 GCA_051952735.1 Rhizomicrobium sp. | reverse complement strand
CTGGCGGATGCGGTGTTCGTTCTCCACCAGCGCGATGCGCACATAACCTTCGCCATATTCGCCGAAGCCCAAGCCCGGTGCCACCGCGACCTTCGCATGGATCAGAAGTTGCTTGGCGAACTCCAGCGAACCGCCGTCACGATAGCTTTCCGGGATCGGCGCCCACGCGAACATGGATGCCGGCGGCGATGGAATATCCCAGCCGGCGCGCGCCATGCTCTCCACCAGCACGTCGCGGCGCGCTTTGTAGATCGCGCGCATCTCGTCCACGCAATCCTGCGGACCATTCAATGCCGCCGTCGCAGCGACCTGGACGGGCGTGTAGGCGCCGTAATCGAGATAGGATTTGATCCGCGCCAGCGCCGCGATCAGCGTCTTGTTGCCCGCGGCGAAACCCATGCGCCAGCCCGGCATCGCATAACTTTTGCTGAGCGACTGGAACTCGACGGCGACATCTTTCGCGCCAGCGACCTGAAAAATAGAAGGCGGCGGGTTGGCATCGTCGAAATAGATGTCCGCATAGGCAAGATCCGACAGAACCCAGATCTCGTGCTTCTTCGCGAACGCGACAATCTCTTCATAGAAATCGAGGCCGACGATCTGCGCTGTCGGGTTGGATGGGTAGTTCACCACCAAGGCCGTCGGTTTCGGCACTGAATGCCGTACCGCGCGATCGAGACCGCGCAGATATTCTTCCGGAGACGTTGCATTCACATGGCGGATGGCGGCACCCGCGAGGATGAAACCGAAAGCATGAATAGGGTAAGCCGGATTTGGCACAAGGATGGTGTCGCCGGGTGCGGTGATGGCTTGCGCGAGATTGGCGAACCCTTCTTTCGAACCCAGCGTGGCGATGACTTCGCTGTCGGGATTGAGCGTCACGCCAAAGCGGCGCTCGTAATAGGCGGCCATCGCCTTGCGTAGGCCCTTGATGCCGCGTGATGCGGAATAGCGATTGGAGCGCGGATCGCGCGCCGTCTCGATCAGCTTGTCGATGATGTGCTGCGGCGTCGGCATGTCGGGATTGCCCATGCCGAAGTCGATGATGTCCTCGCCGCGTGCGCGCGCCTCCGCCTTGAGGCGATTCACTTCCTCGAAGACATAGGGCGGCAACCGCCGGATGCGGTGAAAATCGGTCTGCATCGCGCTGGAACTCTTGTCCCGCGCGATCACCGCGCGGCTGTAAAACCATCGGGTCAATTGTGCAGCGCGTCAATATGCCAAGCCGTAGCTATCCCTCGCGCTGGTGAAGCGGCAAAAGCCCGCGGATTCCCAAGGCTTCCGTGGTTGACTGGAACAGTCCCCGCCCTACACTCCGGCCCCGTTCGAACGATTTCTCCGGTGATTCCACATGGCGGATATTCCGCACCCGCACGGCGCCCGCCCGCGCCCGCTTTCTCCCCACCTGCAGATCTACAAATGGTCCGTGACGATGGCGACGTCGATCACGCACCGCGTGACCGGCGGCGCTCTCTATATCGGCTTGGTGTTTATCGCATGGTGGCTGGTGGCGGCCTCGATGGGGCCGGAAACCTATGAGCCATTCCTGGCTGCGGCGGCCCATCCCATCGGCCAGCTCATCCTGTTCGGCTTCACCTGGGCTGCGGCCTATCACCTGATCAACGGCATCCGCCACCTTGCATGGGATATCGGGTACGGCTTCCTGCCGAAGGACGCGATGTGGAGTGGCGTCGTCGTTATCGCGCTCTCGATCATCGCGGCTGTCGGCATGTTCGTGTGGGCCTATAGCGTGCGCATGGGAGGGCCGATCTCGTGAAATCGGAAACGCCGCTTCATCGCGTCGAAGGTCTGGGTGCCGCTCATTCCGGCACGCAGCACTTCTGGCGTGAGCGCATCACTTCGATTGCGCTCATCCCGCTCACGCTCTGGTTCGGCTTCGCGGCGCTCGCCCTTGTCGGCGCGCGCGAAGTGGATGTGCTGACCTTCTTCCAGCATCCCTGGAATGCCGGATTGATGGGCCTGTTCATCATCACCGTCCTCGTGCATTCGGTCATCGGCATGCAGTCGGTGATCGACGATTACGTTCACCAGCCGGCGCTGAAAGTACTGTCGCTGCTTCTCAACCGCGGTTTCGCCTGGCTGATGGGCGCCATCTGCCTCGTCTCCCTGCTGCGCATCGTTTCGTAGGATTCCTATGACCGCCTATCCGATTGTCGATCACACTTTTGATGTCGTCGTCGTGGGCGCCGGCGGTTCCGGCCTGCGCGCGACGCTGGAATGCGCCGAGCGCGGGCTCAAAACGGCTTGCGTGACCAAGGTGTTTCCCACCCGCAGCCACACCGTCGCGGCGCAAGGCGGCATCGCAGCCTCTCTTGGGAATATGGGCGAGGATGACTGGCGCTGGCACATGTACGACACCGTGAAAGGTTCGGACTGGCTGGGCGATCAGGACGCCATCGAATATCTCTGCAAGAACGCGCCGGAAGCGGTGTACGAGCTTGAGCATTTCGGTCTGCCTTTCAGCCGCACCGAGCAAGGCAAGATCTATCAGCGCGCCTTCGGCGGCATGACCAGCAACTACGGCAAGGGCATCGCGCAACGCACCTGTGCTGCCGCCGACCGCACCGGCCATGCCATGCTTCACACACTCTACGGCCAGTGCGTGAAGCACGAAGTAAACTTCTTCATCGAATATTTCGCGCTCGACCTGATCGTCGAAGACGGCGCCGTGCGCGGGTTGATGGCATGGAACCTGGACGATGGCACGATCCATCGCTTCCGCGCCCACAAGGTCATCATCGCGACCGGCGGTTATGGCCGCATCTACCAGTCCTGCACCGGCGCGCACACGCAGACCGGCGACGGCAATGCGATGGTGCTGCGCGCGGGCTTCCCGCTGCAGGACATGGAGTTCGTCCAGTTCCATCCGACAGGCATCTACGGCGCAGGCGTGCTCATCACCGAAGGCGTGCGCGGCGAAGGCGGATACCTCACCAATTCCGAGGGTGAGCGCTTCATGGAGCGCTATGCGCCCAGCGCGAAGGATCTTGCCTCGCGCGATGTCGTTTCGCGCGCCATGACCATCGAAATCCGCGAAGGCCGGGGCGTAGGTCCGAACAAGGACCACATCCACCTGCACCTGTCGCATCTGGATCCGAAGATCATTCACGAGCGTCTGCCCGGCATTTCGGAAAGCGCGCGCATCTTCGCGGGCGTGGACGTCACGAAAGAGCCCATCCCGGTCCTGCCAACCGTCCACTACAACATGGGCGGCATTCCGACGCTCTACACGGGCGAAGCGGTCACGCTGAAGAACGGCAATCCGGATACGGTCATCCCGGGCCTGATGGCCGTCGGCGAAGCGGCGTGCGTCTCCGTACACGGCGCGAACCGCCTCGGCTCCAACTCGCTCATCGATCTGGTCGTCTTCGGCAAGGCCGCGGGCATGCAGGCGGCAAAGTCCATCACGCCGGGCGAAGCCCATGCCGATCTTCCGAAGAACGCCGGTGAGCAAGCCCTCGCCCGTCTCGACAAATACCGCAATGCCAAGGGCGGCACATCAACGGCCGAGATGCGCGCCGCGCTGCAAAAGGCGATGCAGGAAGACGCCGCCGTGTTCCGCACCGGCGAGACGCTTCAGCAAGGCCGCAAGCGCATCGACGCGCTTTACAAGAGCATCGGCGACATTGGCGTCAGCGACCGCTCCATGATCTGGAATTCCGATCTGGTGGAAACGCTGGAATATGAAAATCTCATCCAGCAGGCCGTGGTTACGATCGAGGGCGCTGTCACCCGTGAGGAATCGCGCGGCGCGCATGCCCGCGAAGACTTCCCCAACCGCGACGATCAGAACTGGATGAAACACACGCTGGCATGGCTCGACGACAAGGGCTGGGCGAAACTCGACTACCGTCCCGTACACACCTACACGCTGACCAACGAAGTCGAGTACATCCCACCCAAGGCGCGCGTGTACTAGGTCGTCACGTTCATCACATTCCCGTGACAGGCGGGAAGGCTATGTTCGGAGTTATGCATTCCCTGCATTACGACGATTTGAGACACTTCGGCGGTTGATCTTTCGAGTGCGGAATTCCATCTCATCAGCGTCCGGATGAGGGGAGTAACAGGACGTGGGCGTAGCGGAACGATTGTTCACGATCGATTCCGATGAGACCGAAGCACGTCGTCTCATCCATCGTCACAAGATCTGGCGCGAATCCTTCCGGGAACTTTGGGATTATGCGGGCCTGCGCGAAGGCATGCGCGTGCTCGACCTCGCGCCTGGCCCCGGCGATTCCTCTTTCGAGCTTGCCGAGCGGGTGGGCCCTGCGGGGCTCGTGGTCGGGATCGAATACCGGAACCCGTTGGCCCAGACGATGATCGAAAGAGCGCGAGAGCGCGAGATTCAAAACCTGCTGGTGTTGAATATCGATCTGGCGGCCTATGCCTGGCCCAAAGATGTGGTGGACGCCGTTTGGGGCAGCTGGGCGCTTCTACACGTCCAGGACCGCCCATCGCTGATCGAGGGCCTGCACCGGGCGCTGCGGCCGGAGGGCGTGATCCTTCTGCAGGAATATTGCGATTACGGATCCTGGCGGCTCGCGCCCCGTTCGAATGATTTCGATAGCTATATCTCGCGCGTCATCCAGTACTGGAGCGAGGGCGGGCGTGAGATCGATGCCGGCATCAACCTGCCCCAGCTTCTCCGCGAGGCGGGTTTCGAGATCGAGATCGTACGGCCACAGATGTTCGCGGCGCGACCGAAGGATGCCCTGTGGAGCTGGTCGAGCCTTCTGGCCCGCCGTTACGCCTCATTCATGGCCGATCACGGCGCGATGGCGCGAGGTGACGTAGAGAACATCGAAAGCCTCCTCGACGAATACGAGGCCAACGAGAACTCGATCATGCTCACGCCGAGCGTCTTCCAGATCGTGGCGCGCAAGCGGCGCTGAGTTTCCTATTTCAGCGTCTTGACCGCCGCGGCGATCTCGGAGCCTTTCGCCTGTTTCAGGGCGATGCAGCGGCCGATCCGGTCCTCGTTTTCCTTCAATGTGCGCGGCGTGCCTGTGAGTTGACCGGTCTTCGGCGCGAAGAATGCGTTGAGATCGGCTTTCGCATCGGCGTCGCATGCGAATTTCAGAAGATCGGGCATCCCTGCCATGCCGTAAGTCGAGAGCCGCTTCAGAAGCCCGTCATAGTTCTGTTTGAACCAAGCCCAGGCAACCACACGGCCTTTCGCCTCGCCCTGCATGTAACGGAAGACATAGCGCACGTCACCGATGCGGATAGCGGGCGTGAGGGTCATGTCCAGCAGCTTGCGAAGCGTGGCTTCATCGCTCGCGCCCGCCAGAGCATACATTGCGCTCTGGATGAAATACTCATCCTGTGACTTCTCCATCGCTGCGAGCACGGTGTCGGCAAAGGGCGCACCTTCGGACATGACGCCCGCGCGCAATGCCTCCTGGAGCAGTTCCGGCGCGATCCCGCCGCTGTTCGCGCCATTCGACGACAAGTAGGCGTGCGCCGCCTTGGCGAGTTGCGCAATCAATGCCGGATCGTTGCCCTCCTCCACCAAAATCTGGACGAGATATTGGCGCATCAGGGCGTCGGCAGGCTTTTCATTCGGTCTTGCCGCAAGCCCCAGCGGCACAAGCCGCGCGGCAAACTTCGCGCGCACGAATGCCTGAACCTTCGCGACATCCGCCGGCGCGATCACGCCGGTAACACGCAACTCGCGAAGGGAATCCGTGAGATTGAAACTGTCGCGATGGTCGCTGGCCAACAAGTCCCATTTGGCCGCGGGCGCGAGTGTTTTGATGATGTTAAAGTAGTCTGCTGCGGAGCCGTATCCGCCGCGCATCGCGGCATCCACATTGTGGAACAGCGTGAATTGATCCGCTGCATCGAGCGACGGCGCCGCGCTGATCCACTTGCTCCAATCCACTTCATCACCGGCGAAGCGGTAATAGCCCGCACCTTCCATGTTCGGAAAAATCTGCACAGGGCATTTGTCGCCCAAGGTCACCTGGGTGTTCGGCGGTGTCACAATCTGACAGGTCCGCGCACCATCGGCGGACAGGCACATCGGCACCTTCCAGTCGTGCGGCACCGGCGTGATGCCCACGCTGGTGTAAGGCGACAACGCGACATTCACGCCGGGTATGCCCGGCGAACAGGCCAACTGCGTTTTCAGGAGCGGAATGCCCGGCTGATCGATGAAGCTGTTGAAGGCATCCACGATCTCCGGATGGTTCGTGGCCTCCGCGATCGTGCCGATGAAGTCCTGCGCGCTCGCGTTCTTGAACGCGAATTTGGACAAGTAAGCGTGGATGCCTTTCCGCCAGGCATCGGGCCCGACATAGCTCTCGAACATGGCGAGGATCGCCGCGCCCTTCGAATAGGTAATGTCGTCAAAGGCATTGTCTATGTCGTCCGGATTGTTCACCGGATTGTGGATTTGCCGGGCGCTCGGCAATTCATCCAGCCGCATGACGCCTTGCGAGGAATTGAGCCGTTCGCGCCCGAATTCCTGATCCGGCTTCACCTGATCGGAAATCTTGGACGACATCCAGGTCGCGAAGGATTCGTTCAACCAGATGTCGTCCCACCATTTGGGTGTCACGAGATCGCCGAACCATTGATGCGCCAGCTCATGCGCCTGCACGTCGAGGCTGGAGCGTTTCTGCTCCAGCGGGGCATTGTCGTCCATCAGCAGAAGTTGCTCACGGAACGTCACCGCGCCGGCGTTCTCCATCGCGCCGGCGGCGAAGTCCGGCACGGCCAGCACGTCGAGCTTCTGATAGGGATAGCCGATGCCGTAGTAGCTCTCGAGATGCTCCACGACCGACGGCGTGAGCGACAGGGCGTATTTCAGCTTCGGTCCCATGCCCTTCGCGGTGACGCCGCGCAGATGCACAGCATGATCGCGATAGGCATTCGCGGGGATATCTCCACCGTCCACGATATCAAGCGGGCCAATTGCGAGCGCGACAAGATAGGTCGGCAACGGCTTTGTCTGCTCGAACACCAACTGCATCATGCCGTTGCCGACGCCGCTGTCGGTGACGACCGGCGTGTTGGCGATCACCTTGTCGTCTGCGGGGGCGATCACGGTGATGTCGAAAGGCGTCTTGTATCCCGGCTCATCGAAGCCCGGGAACATGCGCCGCGCGTCGATGTTCTCG
>JBQCJO010000396.1:0-4463 GCA_051952735.1 Rhizomicrobium sp. | reverse complement strand
TTCCAATTGAAAGCATTGTGCTTGGAAAATAAGCGAGAGAAGTATTTCTAAATATAGCGAATGAAGTCGATGAAGATGATCTGGATGAGGCGCGAAGTGCTCATACAGTTATTGGTGAACGTCTGCGAAGTCCGGCTGAATAAGGCTGCAAACCCACTGCCAATGGAAGTAAGAACGGAAAGACGCTTCGAGAGCGGGGTCATTCGCATGGAATGACAGCGTGACGCCATCTACATTTTCATATGTGTAGCCAAGGCTCTTTACCAGCTCATAGAATTCATCACTTAGATTGCCCCTGTCTTCGCCGCTCAGCACATCGTGGAGAGGTCCTTCGAACCAGAGCATGGTCACCGTCGGCGGGTCTGTTGGCTCGCCTTTGACATGCTCCAAGTACGGCTTGAACCCTGCATCAAGCCAGAGGCAGTGCTTCTGTGCCCACCGCTGCACGCGTGTTTGAAGTCGGAGTATCTCGCGCTCCAGCTCGACATCGGTATGCGATTGTAAGGCGCTTCCCACTCGCGTCTCCGCTCAGTTCCCCTTGGTCGGCAGCGTAGACCAAATGCGACGCGCCAGCGCGCGCTCCTCTTTGCCGACGAGCGAAGTATATATTTCTGTGGTTCTGATATCAGCGTGTCCCATCCACTTTTTTATGAGGGTGAGTGAGATCGATTTGGTCGAAGCCTCGGCCCCAAAAGCATGCCGAAGAGCTCTCGCTGTCGCGAGATGCGCAGGGTTAGAAGTCTGCCGCATAACGTGCTTCACATGACGCCAGCCCGTCGTGCGTGACCAAGGCCAAAGGGGGCGTATGGCGAGTTCGGGATCACGCTGCGCGTCCCTGTAGTGATGGACCCCATTCAGGTATTGGAGGAGGCGTCGAGGCACTGGGACTGCTCGATACAGCACCTTTCCTCGTTGCTTGAGCGTTCTAAAGATGATCGTCGCATCGGCATCATCGATGCGTTCGGGAGTGAGAGCCAGAACTTCGGAGATACGAGCGCCGCACAAGGTGAGGACAGCGCAGAAGCTCGCTACGGGGCCACCTACTCGAAGTGCCGCTCGCAAGAAAGCTCCACGTTCTCGCGGCGCGAGATATTTGCGCCTTCCCCGAGCATCGTAGAGGGACCACTCCATGCCTGATCTTCTGTCAGGCTTTGCGGCCCTTTTTCCAATATTTGCGATTGACTTCGCTAATGCCGCTGCAACAGAATTCGCCATACTGTTTCATCAGTATACTGATAATTACAAAAGCGGTATAATCCTCGGATAGCCGCCTAACCCATCAATTATGACCGAGGGTCCGCCTGCACCTATTACGCGGGGCATCGAGTTATTTCAGGCCAATATCGAAAAAATAATAGCCGCCGCGTTGGAGCGTTACAAATCCCTGACACTCGCAACGCGCGAAATAGACAACGAGATAGATGCTCTACTTTCTCGCCCAGCATCGAACGCCGAGGCACGGATTGAGAAAGCATTTCAAAAGAGACGCGCTCTGGCGCACGCCGCCGATGAGTTGGAAAATATTTTGCTCGAAGCGTTTTCTCTACATGCCAAACTCGAAGGAGATTGGCACTCTCTAAAAGATCGCTTAGACGCGATTTCCGAAAAGATCACCCCGCAATAGTTATCTATCTCTGGCGTATAGATCGCTCAGCCGAGACTCTTCCTCGGCAATCCATTGGTTGATCCGTGTAATGCTCTCGTCGATGCTTTCAAGTTTCTGTCGTGCTTCAGAAATCCAGCCGGAAACTCTTTCAGCGAAGGCTTCTCCTCGTGCATTTGCCAACCGGTCCTCATTCTCAGCGATGTTCGCTTGGACACGGTCGTAGGCAGCCTGCGCCTTGGCCAATTTCTCCCGATTTGCCCGTATATTAGCCTCGATCTTTTGCGCTATTTCAGATCGACGCTGCTTCGATGCGGCGCGTCGTTCGACGCTTTGTGCCTTGTACTGTCCCCAAAAGACATCATGAGAAGCGCGGAGCTCTTGGATGCGTCGGAAGCATTCATTTTTGTGCTCGGCTAGCATCCTATTCTTATATCGCGAGAGCATCTGACCGCCTTCGCGTAGAGTTACGCCAGCTGCTTTCATTTCTTCAACAGTTGTTGGCGTGAAAACAAATATAAGATCGGTGAGTCGGTCGTATCCGGCATGTTTTACATGGGAAAGAATTTCGTTTCGCAAAGTTTCAGACTCTTCGCGAAAGCGCTTGCGCTCATGGTTGGCACGTTCAAACAACAAATTTCTGGTATCCGAGAATCGAGCCCAAGCTGCTTGTTGTTCGTCGCGCGTCGGATAGCGAACCTTCTTATTGAATCCGTCTTGTATTTCTTTAGCTTTGGCAAACATCGGCGCCCAGTCGTGCATCTCCACCGAAAAGAGAATGCTGGTCGGTTGAGGGATCATCCACGCGAGCTCATCGATGAGCGAATTTAGCTTCTGCCACTCCATCCCCGCCTCACCTTGGTGCACGAAGCGCCGTGAATAGCTGAAAGTAGGTCAACCGTGCAGCTTCTTGAAATGTTGAAGAATAGAAGCGTAGAATTTGTCCAAGATGGACGTGCGATTGCAAATAATCTCATCCAAGCCCGTCGGTATTTAGCTGCGCGTACCGATACACTGCAGTTCGGCAATCCGGTAAACTGGTCTTATGACCCTGTGGGCGAGAGATCGAGTACAACCACGTCGACGCGCCCCCGTTCGCTGATAGGAAGTCGTTCGATCAGCGCTGCCCGCAACGACTGCGGTGACGATATGGTCAGACCGTCCGGATGTGCTGCCAATTTCTTTCCGGCTACGTTTCCAAACCAAAATACAAGATACACGCCGCGCTGATTGGCTCGATAGTCCTTGGTATACAGATCAATGAGTTGGCCTGAAGGCGCATCCCATATGTCTTTGTGCCATTGCCCCTTGGCTTCGATAGGTAGCCCGAATTCGCCAAGAATGACCGCTATATCCGTACGCTTGTCGTCGGGCATCTTTGTCTCTGGTAGTGCGGCAATCGCGCTCGGCAATTTAGCGCGGAGATCGTCCAGCAACCGGTCTCGGCAGTCATTTTCGGTTAGAGGCTTGCCGCCATTCCAATACTTTAGCCAAGCCTTTGTGTCGCCGTTTCTTAGGTAATTCTGCACGCGATCAAGCGCGTCGAGGGTCACTGCCTTTAGATCATCAATGGTCTGCGGCAATGCGTTTTCTAACGCGGCTTTGACCTCGCGGAACGATGGGGTGTTGTAGGCGGTATCGCGCTTCAATCGCTCCTGCGCCTTGCGCATATGCCTTGCGTGGTCGCGATAGTCACCCATACGCGGGTCTTCAGACAATCGCGCGAGTACACCGGCAGCTTCGTTCCCGACATTCGCGCCGAGTGCATCAATGAGTGAGGTGAGGAAGGACGAAGCATCCCACGAGTGCTCTGATCCCCATGCACCTCCGCGTGGAAACCCCGCAGGCGGCCACCGGCCTGCGAAGGTTGTGATGATGAATTCCATTTGGACGGGGGAAAGGGGATACATCCGCCTGCCGCGTTCGCGGCGAATGAATGTGGTTATTCCCCACAGCGTATCCCGATCTGCTAGGAAGTATGGTTCGAAGACCCCTTTGCTAGCATCGAAATCCAGAAGAAAGAGGATCGACATCCACCACCGCTGAAGCTCGCTATCGGTTGTGCTCAAGCGCTCGCGAGCCAAGGCTATAAGCGGTTCGGCCTCTCCTCTAACCAATGCTATCTGGAATAGCTCTCGTTGGATTTCGGGCTTTGCATCCGGATATCGCTTCACCCAACCGATGGCGAGATTGCCAGCAACGTTGGCGAATTTTTCATCTTCTTGCAGTCGATAGAGCCCTGGCACGTGAGTGTCCTTGGCTCCAATTCGAGGTTCTACGACCGCTTCGATGAATGATTTGATTGCCTCGTCGTCCGAAAACAACTGGTCTTCTATCCGTGCCCCCAGATCGGTTCCGAGCCCTTGCTCTTCAAAGTCGGGCATTTCCCACCAACCGGAGAGTGCCGTTTCGAGCGCCGTGCGCGGTACTGACGATAACGCTCCGCCGCGCCTCAGATGTTCTGCAATCCCTGCGATCACAATCGGTTCGGCAAAGCAGCGCTTTTGGCTCGAATGGGCTTCGGCGATATCTCGGGGAGAGGGCAAATCGTTGCGCCACAGAGACGCTACGAAACCATCAAGAACGCGCTCATATAAATCGTCTCCAGCCCACCTGCGAACGCGTTCAACAGGATCGGAAATGGACTTGTTTTCCATATATTCGCCGAGATATGTGGCCGCGAGGATATACAGGTTATTGAACGGACGGCCCGCTTCGATCTCGCCAATCGATTGGAGAAAATGCTTGCGGTCCTTGGCGATCTTTTCGGATTGTCGCTCTTCGTATTCACGGCGCGAGCGCTCGTCTTCCGCACGCCAATCGTAGGTCGGAGGTGCTGTAAGAGCAGCCCATTGATCTA
>JBQCJO010000395.1:0-2738 GCA_051952735.1 Rhizomicrobium sp. | reverse complement strand
GCTGACGGTCACCGGATACTGGACATCAAGCCGGCGGCAGAGAGCGCCGGCATGCTCGCGAATGCGCGCTTGCAAGCGGCGCACATCGCGGTCGCTGCGAAGATCCAGATCGTCGAAACGCACGGTGTCGGACAGCGAGACGTCGCGGATCGGCGCGCCCATGGAGGTGCGCTTTTCCTGATACCAGCGGGGCGCCTGGACGATCACCTCTTCCGGGCCTTGCGAATAGGCATAACCGGGTGCGCCACGATCATACGCCTGCGCGCTTGCTGAACTTGCCGCGAAGGTGCCAAGGGCGCTTGCCAGCAAAATGATTTTCAAAGAATGCATCATGGGGCCACTCCGTTTTTTGCCGCCCCATGCAGCCGCCATTGGCTGCCCCGTTCTGAAACGATTTTCCAATGAGCCGGTTCCCCAAACGACAAAGGCTCCGCCCTGGAGGCGGAGCCTTTGCGACAGAGCCGGGATCAGTCTCTGTAATAAGACGCGTAATACGCACGATCGCGCGCGCCGCGAATGGCGGCATTGGCGCGAAGCTCACCGTCTTCAAGCGCGGACTTGTAACAGTTGGTGCCGAACTGCTGATAGACGGGATAGGCTTCGGCAACGCGCATGCAGGTTTCCTGCGCGGCATCGCGCACGCGCATCTTGAGTTCGCGCGCGCCGCCGCGCGTGCGCAGATCCAGATCGTCGTACCGGACATGCGTGGAGAGAGACACTTTCTCCAGCGGGCCGTTGGGATGGGTGCTTTGCAGCTTGAAGCGGGGCGCGGTGACCTGGATGTCCTCGTTGCTTTGGTAATCCTGGGCGCCGGCAGCGGAGGCAAGCGCCAAGCCAAAAACGCCTGCCAAAAGCGCGGTCGTGAAAAGTTTCATCGGAAAGCTCCTCTCATTCGCCCCCTGTTCGGAACGGGGCAGAACCGGCGCGGGTTTCGCGGCAAATAAGGTTCTATTGTGACATTGCGCGGCTGTGATCGGCCCCGATTGAAATGGAACCAGAGCCGCGCAAGGATGGATTCGTTGGGGCGTCTGTTTTCACTGACGGGGAATCCCATGAAAACCTTGTTGGCTGTCTTGTTGCTTATTGCTGGCGCGAGTTTCGCCGGTCTTGCGCCGGCCGATGCCGCCGGCGGGTGTGGCCGCGGCTTTCACCGCAATGCCTATGGCCATTGCGTTGCAAACTACGCCTATCCCGGAATGCATGCCTGCGCACGCGGTTGGCATCTGGGCCCGGGTGGCCATTGCATCGCGAACTGGGCTCGCCCAGCCGCGCATGCCTGCGCCCGCGGCTGGCATTTGAACCGCTGGGGACGCTGCGTCCGCAATTGGTAATTCGTTGATTCAAAGCCTGCGAAGCGGCGCTCCCATGGGGCGCCGTTTTGTTTTGGGCAGTTCTCTCCTGCTGCGACGTTCGCGCCCTTGAAATCAGTTTAGAAGTTTTCTAAGTATTACTCGCAACTGAGGGCGGGTTGGCCGTCCTTGCGACCCCATCCGCCCGGAAAGCCGGGCTTTTTCAGAGGATTTCTCATGCTGACCACCGGCGACCGCTTCCCCGACTTCGCTCTCCAGGGCGTCGTCTCCACCGATCCCAAGACCGCCTTCAAGGACTTCGACCAGAGCACCGACAAGGGCAAATGGAAGGTCGTGTTCTTCTGGCCGAAGGACTTCACCTTCGTCTGCCCGACCGAGATCGCCGGCTTCGGCGCGCTGAACGGCGAGTTCAAGGATCGCGACGCGGTGATCTATGGCGTCTCGATCGACAGCGAGTTCGTGCATCTGGCGTGGCGCCAGAACCATGCCGATCTGAAAGCTCTGCCCTTCGCGATGCTGGCCGACGTGAAGCGCGAGCTTTCCACCGCGCTCGGCGTGCTCGACAAGGACAGCGGCGTCGCCAAGCGCGCGACGTTCATCGTCGATCCCGACAACATCATCCGCTTCGCCTATGTGACGGACATGAATGTCGGCCGCAATCCGCAGGAAGTCCTGCGCGTGCTGGATGCGCTGCAGACCGACGAGCTTTGCCCCTGCAACTGGCAGAAGGGCGAAGAGGTTCTCAAAGCCGCCTAAGTCTTTCACGCGATGCGGGGAATGCCTCTCCCCCAAAACCTGCATCGCAAATTGGCCCCGCACCGGTTCCCCCTTCCGGTGCGGGGTGCTTCTTTCAAAGGACAAAAAGATGTCTCTCGAAGACCTGAAGACCCGCCTTCCGGAATACGCGAAGGATCTGAAACTCAATCTCTCCTCGCTCGCCGCCGAGCCGTCGTTGAACGAACAGCAGCGCGCGGGCACGTTCGTCGCCACGGCGCTCGCCTCCCGCAATGCTGATGTCACGCGCGCCGTGATGGCGGAGTTCGCACCGAAGCTATCGCCCGAAGCGCTGGACGCGGCGCGCGCTGCGGCCAGCATCATGGCGATGAACAACATCTATTACCGCTTCACGCATCTGGCGTCGTCGCCGGATTACCGTTCGCTACCGGCCAAGCTGCGCATGAATGTGATCGGCAAGCCGGGCGTGGACAAAGCCGATTTCGAGCTGTGGTCGCTCGCGGTTTCCGCCATCAACGGTTGCGGCATGTGCATCGACAGCCATGAGAAGGTTCTGCGCAACGCGGGTATCACCGCCGAGCAGATTCAGAGCGCCGTGCGCATCGCGTCGGTTGTGCATGCCGTCGCCGCAACGCTGGACGGTGTTGCGGTGGAAGCAGAGCTTCCCGCGCAAGCCGCCTAAATCCCGCCGGA
>JBQCJO010000394.1:0-2200 GCA_051952735.1 Rhizomicrobium sp. | reverse complement strand
ACCGGATGCGAAGCCTTCGGAGGCGATCATTCAAAATTGGTGAGCGCACTACGATGGCATCGTCGTTTTTTCACAGACCGATTTCACCGAAGACCTGAAGAAGATCACGGTGCCGGTGCTGGTGATGCACAGCAAGGACGATCAGGTTGTGCCGTATGCCGATTCCGGTCCGAAGTCCGCCGCGCTGCTGAAGAACGGCACGCTGAAGACCTACGACAACTATCCGCACGGCATGCCGACAACGCAGGCGGACGTGATCAACGCCGATCTGCTGGCGTGGTTGCAGAGCTGATTTTTGCGTATCGAAGAAAGGGCGCGGCGAAAGCCGCGTCCTTTTTTATGCCACGTTGCGCTGATCCGTCGGCGGCGCGTTGTCGGGCAGGCGACGCGGGAGGTGCGCGCGGACCAATGTGCCCTGGCCGTGCGCGCTTTCGATTTCCACCCAGCCGTCATGCAGCTCGACGAAACGGTTCACGAGCGCGAGGCCTAAACCCGCGCCGGCGCGCTTGCCTTCGCGGCTCTTGGCGCTGAAGCGGTCGAACACCTGCGCCTTCATTTCCTCCGCGATGCCTGGCCCGGAATCCTGAACATAAACCTGCACGTCGTCGGCCACGATCTCGGCGCCGAGCGTGATGCGTCCGCCGCGCGGCGTGAAGCGGAAGGCGTTGGAGAGCAGATTGAACACGATCTGGCTGACGCGGCGCGGATCGACCACGACCTGTCCGATATCCTGGCGCACATCCAGCGTGAAGGTGATGTCGAGGCTTTCGCTGTGCTGGCGCAGCGGCTCGGAGACGCGCTGCAGAAGCTCGTAGAGATCCACGCGCGCCAGTTCCAGCCGCATGGTGCCGCTGTCGATCATCGCCAGATCGAGGATGTCGCTGGTGACTTCGGAAAGTTTCTCCGCCGCCTGCAGGATATCGCGCACATATTCGCCCTGCTTGCCGGTGAGTTCGCCCGCGACGCCCGTTGCCAGCATATCCGCGAAGCCGCGCACGGCGTTCAGCGGATCGCGGAACAGGAACGAGGCATGATGCACGAAATCCGATTTGAGCTGGTCGGCCGCCTCCAGCGCTTCGTTGCGATCGCGCAGCGCGCTTTCGATGCGGAAGCGATCGGTGACATCCGCGAAGGTGACAAGCGTTGCGCCATCGGGCAGCGGCGCCAGCGAGACCGACAGAATGCTGTCGTCGTTGCGCTCGATCTCCCCGAAATCGCGTTGGCGCGTGGAGCCGGAAGAAATCGCAGCAACAAGCTTTTGCCATTCCGCCTCGTCGCCGAAACGCGCGACGCACATCTGCGCGATGCGGTTCACATGCGGCTCGCCGGACAGCTCCGCGGGCTCCATGTTCCAGATGCGCGCGAAGGCAGCGTTGTGCAGTTTCATGCGGCCGTCAGGCCCGAACACCGCGACAGCTTCCTGCAACGTATCCAATGTCGCGGACTGAACCTTGATGAGCTGGTTGTAGGAGCTTTCCAGCGAGATCTTCTCGGTGACGTCCTCGAACAGGAAGGTGAGACCGCCGAACGGATGCGGCTGCGGAACGATGCGCAGCGTCTTGCCGTCCGGCAGATGCCACAGCTCTTCGGAATGCTGTTCGCTTGGCGCTTCGAACATCGAAAGCCAACCGCGTTTCCATGCCTGGTAGTCGCGCTGTTCGGGCAGGCGGCGCGCTTCGCGCAAGCGGTCCAGAATCTCGCCGGCCGTTGGATGGGCGTCGAGCCAGTTGTCCGGCAGATTCCACAGTTTCAAGAAGGCGCGGTTGTAGAAGCTCAGCTTCTGGTCGCGGCCGAAGATCGCGACGGCGGTGGCGAGCTTGTCCAGCGTGTCGGCGTTCGCATCGACATGCTGCTGCAGTTTCGCTTCGGCGTTGGAGACATCGGTGACGTCGATGGCACTGCCGACGATGCGGCCGTCTTCGATGGGCGAGTGTGTGAAGGCGAGCGCGCGGCGCTGCCCGCCCATGATGGCGAAGCGCTTGGCTTCGGTCGTGCGCCCTTCGGCGCGCGCGGTGGCGGCGAGATCGCGCTCGCTGCGGTCCAGCGCGGTTTGCAGGCCTGCTGCGAATTCTGCATCGCTCGCGCCCGCTGCTGCCGCGAACGCGCGGTTGCCCCAAACGAGCGACAGCGTCTTGTCGCGCAGCCACACCGGAATGGGCAGCGCGTCGAGCACGGCGCGGAAATCCGGCGTGGCTTCCTT
>JBQCJO010000393.1:0-2107 GCA_051952735.1 Rhizomicrobium sp. | reverse complement strand
TCGGTCCGACATCGTGTTGCATCACGCGCAGATTTCCGAAGCGATCCTTCTCGGCGATGGTGCCTTCACGCAAATCGGCTTCATACAAATCGGCGCCGATAAGGTTCGCGCCGCGCAAGGATGCGCCGCGCATATCCGCGCGCCGCAGCGTTGCGCCCGCGAGGTTGGCGCGGCGCAGGTCCGCGCCGAAGAAACTCGCCGAGTCCAGCCGCGCTCCGGCGAGGTTGGTTTCCTCCATCAGAGCGCCGGTGAAATCGGCATCGGAGAGGTTGCGCCCCGACAGGTCCAATCCCGATAGATCGCAGAAGGCGAAGACCGCGCGCGCACCACCGATCCGCCCCGCGAAGAGCATCTCGTGGCGGGCGATGGCAGCCGAAGCGTCCTTCTGGGAGAGCTTCGAGAAGCTGATGCGGCGGACAGCGCTCATCCGGTAACCAAGTGGGCGGGTTCGGGTTGTGTTTCCATGAGCCCGAATTGTGGGCGGCAAGCCGCTAATGCCTGATTAAAAAAGCAAAATTTGAAGCGGGCCGGGGGCTTACGGGCTAGCCTTGGCCGCGAAAATCTGGCTAAGGTCCGCCGCAGCGACGCGCTTCCAGGGGCGGCGGCGCTGATTTTCGGCATGGGTCCAAGGGGCCGCCGGCCCGGCCAAAAACCGGCTCTAACGCTATGAGGTTTGACGTGTATAAGCGCGCGCTGATGCTGACTGCGGCCACGGCCGCTCTGCTTGCCGGTCCAGCATACGCGGCTGATCCAACCATCACGACGGATGCATCCGGCCCGGTCAACATCACCAACAATTACAGCATCGCGTCGTCCTCGACGCCCGCGACCGTCCCCGCGATCGAAATCAATTCGGCCACAGCCTCGAAGAATATCGTGACGATCGCGACGAACGCCTCGCTGACCTTCAGCGGCACGCCCGCCGCAGTGGGCATTCAGGGTGATCCGGGCAGAACGGGCGAGATCATTCTCGATGGCTCCCTGGATCTCTCGGGCGCCGGAACGACAAAGACCGGCATCCTGATCGGCAGCACCAATGGAACGGTAGGCACCTTCACCGGTACGGTGGACGCAGCCAACAACACAATCACGAGCGATCCCACGGCGGTCGTTCTCGAGAGCGGATCGCTCATCAAGGTGCAGGGCGACGGTTCCTACGGCATTCACCTCGAATCGGGCATGACCATGGTGGGCGACCTTATCGTCGGCGGCACCGTGGAGACGCTTCCCACCACCGCGAATTCGACGTCGTCAGCCGGCGCCACCGGCATCGAGATGGACGGCACCACCAACGGCAGCCTCATCGTGAATACCGGCGGTGTCGTCGAAGGGTTCGGCCAGAATGCACGCGGCATGGTCGTTTTGGGCCAGGTCAACGGCTCGCTGCGCAATCTCGGCTCCATTTTGAGCTCGGGAACGCAGACGGCCCCGTCCAGCGACAAAGGCAATCCCGCTGCCGGTACCGCGCTTGCAGTTTCGAACAACGTGACGGGCGGTATCTACAACGCCGGCCCGTTGTCTCCGTCGGATGCGACGGCGGTTGCATCGATTTCCACAAACGGCAATCTGCCGGCGCTCTTCATCACGCCGGGCTTCCTGGATTCCACGACTGCGGCTCCGATCACCATCGGCGGCTATACGGAGAGTGCGGGCGTAACCTACAGCCTCTTCAATCGCGGCACGATTTCCGCCACGCCGCAGAACATCAATGGCTCGTCGACCGCGGTGGAGATCATCGGATCAAGCCAGACAAACACGGTCACGCTTTCCAGCGGCATCTTCAACACCGGCACGATCAGCGCATCGACCACGTCGGATACGAACGCATCGACGACGAATCCGCCCGTGGCCACCGGCATGATCATCGGCAATTGGGCCAACATCGACGCCGGCTCCAATGGCTATGCCATCACGAACTCCAACAATGGCGCGGCTTCGGGTTCTACGACCGGCGTTGGAAGCATTTCGGCTTCCTACAGCGGTTTGATGCCGGGCGTTGCCACAGGCGTCGCCATCTCGGCAAATGCGAACGTCCCGAGTTTCCTGAACCAGGGCAAGATCACCGCGACGGCGTTGACGACCGACCCGAAGATCACCTCGCTGACGG
>JBQCJO010000392.1:0-4357 GCA_051952735.1 Rhizomicrobium sp. | reverse complement strand
AAACCGGCGATATCACCAGACTGCCGTTCGCCGACGCCTCGTTCGACGCGATCATCTCCATGATCGTGATCCACAACATTCCGTCGCGCGAAGGACGCGATCAGGCGCTGCGCGAGCTCGCGCGCGTGCTGAAGCCCGGCGGCCGCATGGTGATCTACGACCTGTTGCACACCGCGCGCTATGCGCAGGTGCTGCGGGACGCGGGGCTGACCGTCGAAATTCTCTCCCGCGACATGCTGTGGCTTCTGCCCTCCCGCTCCTTGCTGGCGCGCAAGCCATAGGCGGAAACCGCACCGGCTTGGCGGCGTTACCCATCGACGCCCAGCCGGTGATCCCATGTCCAACTACACGCTCTACTACTGGTCCGTGCCGTTCCGCGGCCAATTCGTGCGCGCGGTTCTGGCCTTCGCCGGAAAGACCTGGACCGAAGCCGGCGACTCCGCGATCGGCAGATTGATGGAAGGCCTGGTGAAGAAGATGCCGGTGCCGTTCATGGGCCCGCCACTGCTCATCGACAAAAAGAACGACGTCGCCATCGCAGAGATGCCCGCGATCATCTTTTATCTCGGCGAGACGCTGAAGTTGCTGCCGAACGATCCTGCCCTGTGCGCGATGACGCTGAAGATCGTCTGCGACGCCAATGACGTGATCGACGAGATCACCATCCAGGGCGGCATGCAGATGTGGACGGACAAACGCTGGAAGGAATTCGTGCCGCGCCTCAAGAAATGGATGTCGTTCTGGGAAGAAACCGGCCACCGCCACGGCTTGAAGAAGGGCTCCGGCTTCCTCCTCGGCGGCGACGAACCCGGCATCGCCGACGTCATCACCGCCACGCTCTGGGGTACGATGACCGACCGCTTCCCGAAAATCGAAACCATCCTGAACAAATCCGCGCCGATGACGGCGGCGTTGACGAAGCGCGTCGCGGCGCTGCCGCCGCTCAAGAAACTCGCCGCCAAAGCGCGCGAGGATTATGGGGACGCCTATTGCGGCGGCCAGATCGAGAAGTCGCTGCGCAAGGTGCTGAAGGCTTAGTGCATCTCCATCGCCGGCGTTCCGTCCGACCATGTCCCAACGGGCACGAGGAACGTCCCATAAGCATCCGGCGCCGTCGCGAAGGGATGCAGCACGGGAGAGCCAGCGAGATTTGCGCCCATGTCGCCATCGCTCTTCGCGGCAACGAAGAACATCAGATGCGGATGCCAGTGCGTGCCGGAGGTGCCGAGCTTCTGTTCCTTCGACAGCATGAACGACATCGCGCCCGGCTCAGGCATCACATAAGTCTTCGCCGCAATTTCCGCCTTGGTGCGCTCGATCATCTGGGGAATGGTGAGCCCGCCAAGCGCCCACTTTGCCCGCTCCAGATCGTGCGGCAGCACGCTGCGCGCCGCGGCGGGATTGAGACAGTCCGGACCGCGCACCGCGGGATTCCAGAATATCGGATTGGTAAGCTCCGCCAGCCACGCGCGCTCCACGAAGCAGACGAACCCGTTGCTGCCTTTGACCGCCGTCTCATAACCGCGCGGCGTCAGCACCAGGATCGTCGCGGCGCCGGAGATCGAGGGCGGCGCGGCGGTTTTCGCCAACGCGATCTCGGCATCGCGCGGCATCATGTATTGATCGACCGGCGCCATTGCCGGCGCGGCCTGCGCAGCACAAGCAAGAAACGCAAAAGCGCTGCCAACAATCCATCGTTTCATCGCAAATCCCCCCCATGGCGAACCCGTGAAGTGTCAGACCGCGCCAAAGGCCGGGCAAGTCACATCCTTGCGACAATCCTCAGGAATGCCCCGCGAAAACGTGGTATGGACGGCGGCCGGAAGCCCTTGCGGGAGAACCCCATGGCGAAAATCTATCGCGAGATCGCCGTCACCAACATGGTCGGCACCGTGGAGGACGCGATGCGGCGCGTGCTGAACAACTGGGCCGAACTTCCGACGGAGATGCAGGAAGCGATCGATCAATTCCGCGTTCAGCTCGATACCGCGATCGATTCCGTCTACATCGTGAAGCGCGCGCTCGACACGCAGATCCACGAGAGCGAAGAAGCGCCGGATCAGGCGCCGTAGAAAACCTCGCCACGGCACGACGGCGCAAGCCCGCGCAGGAATGCGCGCACCTCGGCCGGTAGCGGCCCGCGCTCGAAGGCCGACAGGGACGCAGGCGTCCACATGTCCGGCATCAGCATCTTTTCCAACGCATCGCGCTGCGCCGCTTGCACCGCCGGCAAAGGCAGCCGCGCCGCTTCGCGCAGAAGCAGCAGCAACTCGTGCACCAGGCGCATGGCGCGGAAAGCATCGAACATCGCGGCGCTCCGCACGCGGCTTCCGCCGAACACGTCCTGCACCACGCGCTGCCCTGCGCCCAGGCAATCGTAAGCCGCGCAACCGGACATGCCGGCCCGCGCGCCATGCACGGCGCATCGGTTGTCGGGCGAAAGATGGCGGCAAGCCTCCCCCGCCTTCTTGTCGAAGGCGAAGGACGGCGACCGGTCGAACGCAAGCGCGACGCAGCACAACGCCGCGCAGCGCGCGCAATCCGCGCGCAGCTCCGGAAGGGGCATGAGACGTGTCCTGAATTGTGTGGGGCAAAAGAAAACGCCGACCCTTTTGGGGCCGGCGCGATTGGGAGAGGCTAGGAAATGGAGCGGCGGGTCGTCAAGCGGGGAAATAGCCTCACATGTCATGGCCCACCGGAGAGTGGGCCATGACAATTTTGGATTGGTGTTATGGAGCCGGGAATGCCGCGTAAAACCCTTTCGTGCCCGGACACGCATCCAGCGTGCGCTTGTAGCCCTCGCGCGCGGTGACGCGGGCCATATAGGCGCGTTCCACATCGTCCAGAACGACGCCGCCGCGCCGGATTGCGAGGTTCAGCGTGTAGGTGACGGAAATGTCGGCGGCGGTGAACGCATCGCCCGCCATGTAAGGCGCGCGCGCAAGCTGGCGCTTCACCAGCTTCATGCGGCTGTGGAACTGATCCAGCGCCCAGCGCGCGCCCCAATTGTCGCGCTCGCTTTCCGGCGCGATGAAGCCGCTGACGACGACAACCTGAATGTTCGCCCCAAGCCCCGCTTCGCCCAGATGTAGGAATTGCTGATAGAGCCCGAAATTCGGATCGTTCGGCGCGGGCGCAAGTTTGGCTTTGGATTTGTCGCCATAACGCGCGAGCAGATATTCCATGATCGCGATGGACTCGACCATCACCGTGTCGCCATCCACCAGCGCCGGAATAAACCCGCCGGGATTGATGGCGAGAAACTCCGGATCGTTCTCGACGCCCTTGAGCAGGTCGACCTGGCGGAGTTTATACGGCAGCCCCATCTCTTCGAGCAGCCAGATAACCCGAAAACCGCGGCCTTCGCCCCAAACAGTGATCACGTGTGCGGTCCCTTTGCCAGATGTTCCTGCAACCTGCGAAGCGATTGCGACCAGCCTTCCTTGAAATCCTCGACGCGATATTTTTTGGACGCCATGCCCGTGTGGATGATCGTCATCTTCGTTTGTCCGTTCGCCTCTTCCAATGTGAGCTTGACCATCGAAGCCGGGCGATCCACGGAATCCAGCTCGCGTCCGCCGGCATCGGAAAAATGCTGCTCCAGCACCAGCCGCTCGCCTTCGACAATGTCCCGATAGGTCCATTTGAACCACAGCCGCGCGCCGCCGGGCGGCTCGATCTCGCAAAGCATCGCCCCGCCGACGCGGAATTCGAGTTTGCAGGTGTGCATCGTGGCGCCCGTGGGCATGCCCCACCATTGCCGGAGTGCCTGCGCTTCGCTGCAGGCGCGCCACACCTTCGCGCGCGGCGCGTCCAGCATGCGGACGATGGTCAATTCGTTTTCGCCCATCACCCCTGCTCCTTCAGATATTTCTCCAGCCGGTCCAGGCTCTGTTCCCAGATCTCCCGATAGCGCTGAAGATGATCCGAGGCGTTGGTGAGCGCCGGCGGCGAGAACCGGACGACCTGCAGCTTACCGTCCCGGTGTTTGGTGATGAGACGCGCGTTCTCCAGAACGATGAGATGCTTGGACACGGCCGCCAGCGACATGTCGTAAGACGCCGCGATCTCCCCAACCGAAAGCTCCCGCCCCGCGACGCGCCGCAGGATATCGCGCCGCGTCGTGTCCGCGAGCGATCCGAAAACCATATCGAGTTGCGCTGCACGTTCAACCATATGGTTGAACGTAGAGGGGCGCGCGCGGCGAGTCAATGCCAACAGGCGGACGCGCTCATGCGATTGAGCTGTTACGGGCGAACGCGGATGATCGTCTTGCCGGTGCGCCGCGCGGTCGGGTTGAAAGCGGCGACGGCATCGTCCAGCGGCGCGATGGTGCCGATGTTCGTGCGCAGTCGCC
>JBQCJO010000391.1:0-3121 GCA_051952735.1 Rhizomicrobium sp. | reverse complement strand
TGGCGGAAGCGATCGGCTTCTTGCGGATCGGCGCTCACGGAGAGCACCAACGCATTCGCCCTGTCCTTGCGCGCGGTGACCCGACCATGGGCGTGCGCCCACGCCAGCCCGGCGCCATCGGACGGATCGAGCGTCAGGCGGAAATGAATCTCGCTTTTGCCGAGCGCGCTTTCGATGCGGGCCAGAAGATCGGGCACGCCGTCGCCGTCGATGGCCGAGATCGCGACGGCTGATTTGCGGCCGTTGTGCGAAAGGAGGCCTTCCCGCTCCTCCGGGTCCAGCAGGTCGATCTTGTTGAGGACTTCGACGATCGGGCGCTCGCCGTCAGTCTCAATGCCGAGTTCATCCAAAACGTCTTCCACGTCGCGCTTCTGGGCTTCGGTCTCGTCATGCGCCGCGTCGCGGATGTGCAGGATGACATCCGCCTCCAGCACCTCCTCCAACGTGGCGCGGAACGCCGCGACAAGCTCGTGCGGCAGATCGGAGATGAAGCCCACGGTGTCCGACAGGATCACGCGGCGGCCGTTCGGTAGGCGCAGACCCCGCATGGTGGGATCGAGCGTGGCGAACAGAAGGTCCTTCGCCATCACCTCCGAATGGGTGAGCTTGTTGAACAGCGTGGACTTGCCAGCGTTGGTGTAACCGACGAGCGCGACGATGGGATACGGCACCTTCTTGCGCGCGGAGCGATGCAGCCCGCGGGTACGCTTCACCTCTTCGATTTCCTTGCGGATCTTCGCAAGACGTTCGCCGATCAGGCGGCGGTCGGTTTCGATCTGCGTTTCACCGGGGCCGCCGAGGAAGCCGAAGCCGCCGCGCTGGCGTTCCAAGTGAGTCCAGGACCGCACCAGACGCGAGCGTTGATAGGTGAGATGGGCGAGCTCGACCTGCAGCCTGCCCTCTCGCGTTTGCGCGCGTTCGCCGAAGATCTCCAGAATGAGCGCGGTGCGGTCCAGCACCTTCGCGTTCCATTCCTTCTCCAGATTGCGCTGCTGCACCGGCGAGAGCTGCGCGTTGACGATGATGACTTCCGGCTCCAGTGCGCGCGCTTCGGCAGCGATCTCCTCGACCTTGCCCGAACCAATCAGCGTGCCGGGCGCAGGGCGCGCAAGCGGGACGATGGTGGCGGATATAACGTCAAGGCCGATGGCGGCGGTGAGGCCGATCGCTTCATCCAGCCGCGCTTCTGCATCGCGCAACTCGATACGCTCGCGCTGCTTGCGCTCGATATGAATGACGAACGCGCCGGTGCGTTTCTTTTCCGAAACTTGAAAGCGCGTTTTGTTCAGGCGTTTTCCATCGCGGGAGCGGTTTCCTGCTCCATCAACTGGATCGGGCCCAGCGGCATCACCGTCGAGATAGCGTGCTTGTAAACGAGCTGTGCCTGCCCGTCCCGGCGAAGAAGAACGCAGAAATTGTCGAACCAAGTGATATTCCCTTGAAGCTTCACGCCGTTGACGAGAAAGATCGTCACCGCCGATTTGCTCTTACGCACGGCGTTTAAGAAAGTGTGCTGCAGGTTTGGGTGTATTTCGCTCATTGCCGGCACGCTTCTTCTTTTCTTCTTTTTCTTGCCCCAGCCCACCCGGAGCGACTCCCAGTATACGGCGAAATGCTGCAATCGCGAAGGGACGCAAGCCCCTCTCAGGTTGTGGATGCCAGCTTTTCCGCCCGCCGGAGATAGAGGTCCTGAAGACGCCGGGCGACGGGGCGGGGCTTTCCGTCTCCAATCTTGTGGCCGTCGATGGAGGTTATCGGCGTGGCGCCCAGCGTTGCCGCCGTCATGAAAGCCTCTTTCGCGGCCAAAGCCTCCGCGGGGGTGAACTTGCGTTCCACGATGGCGATCTGGGCTTCCGCTGCGGCATCCATGATCTCCCGTCGTGTCACGCCCGGAAGGATCGCGTTGGACAGATCACGGGTGACGATGTTGCCGTCCTTGTCGACGATCCATGCCGAGGTGGAACTGCCCTCTGTGACGAAGCCGTCGCGGTCGATCAACCAAGCTTCGAACGCACCGGCGTTGCGGGCATCGGTCTTGGCGAGAATGTTCGGGAGCAATGCCGTGGACTTGATATCGCAACGCGCCCAGCGCTGGTCCGGCCGGGTAATGACGGCGACGCCCTGCTCCCGCCGCGCGTCGATGGTGAGCCGGTTCATGGGCCGCGCCGTCATAATGAGCGTCGGGCGGGACGGGCTCAGCGGTATCGCGTGGTCGCGGCGATAAGCGCCGCGCGTCACCTGCATGTAGATCAATCCATCATGGACGCGATTTCGCCGCGCCATCTCGCGGATCACAAGCTTGAGCGGTTCGCGATCCATCGGCATCGCCATGCCGATCTCGCCCACGCTGCGCACCAGCCGATCCAAATGGTGTTCTTCGTCGAGAACAAGGCCGTCCACGATGCCGACGACCTCATAGATGCCGTCCGCAAATTGCAGCGCACGGTCCTCGATATGGACGCCTGCATGCGCAAGCGGCAGATAGCGGCCGTTCACATAAGCAATCCGGCCCACGGGCATTTTTGTGGGCCAGCCGTGAAATGCTCTTGTACTCATGCGTTGAACGTCTGCTCCCGGCCGGTTGGCCCGACGCCCAGCGATTTCAACTTGCGATGCAACGCGGAGCGCTCCATGCCGATGAACGATGCGGTGCGGGAGATGTTGCCGCCGAAACGATTGATCTGCGCGAGCAGATAATCGCGCTCGAAAATCTCGCGCGCTTCTCGGAGCGGCAGGGAGATCACCAGATCGCCGCGGCCATTTCCGTTCAAGGCACCGTTTCCGCTGAGGTCCGACGGTAGCAAATCGGCCGAGATGACCTGCGCGGCATCGTCCGTCGCCAGGATCAACAAGCGTTCGACGATGTTGCGGAGCTGGCGGACATTGCCCGGCCAGCTATGGGCCTGAAGAACGGCCATCGCATCTTCGCCGATCTCGCGGATCGGAAGTCCGGACGTCGCCGACAGCCGCTTCATGAAATGTGTCACCAGCATCGGGATGTCGTCGCGGCGTTCGGACAGCGACGGCGAGCGGATCGGAACCACGTTCAGGCGGTGATAGAGATCCTCGCGGAACCGGCCCTCCGATATCTCGATACGCAGATCTGCCGTGGTCGACGAAA
>JBQCJO010000390.1:0-2973 GCA_051952735.1 Rhizomicrobium sp. | reverse complement strand
CGCAGGGCGCCAGCCTGACGCTGCATACAGGCGAGACGGTAAGTGGCTCCGACTTCGACGCCATTGTCGAGAAAGCGCGCGCGGCGAAAGCAGCGCTGGACGGTTTCCCGCCACACTATCCGCACTTCGTTCTGGAGCAGGCCGCGATCGCCGGCGCGCTCAATCCGGAAGTGCTGAGCGACAAAACCAAGGCCGCGGATGCCGCCAAATACATTGCAACGCGTCTCGATCACCTCTCCGATGAAACAGAACGCGGCTGGCACGGCGAGCCGACGGAAGATGGTGGCTTGAAGTTCTGGCGCGACGTGCGTGGCGTGCGCGAGACAGTGGCCATCGACGGTGCGCTGATCGACAGCGCCGACGCCCGCCGCCTCGACAAGCTGGCGGCCGATCTGCAGGCAACATATCTCAAAGCCGGCAGAGTAAGCCGCAAGGACGATACCCGCGAAGTGTTCTCGCCAACCGACCTGCTCAACGCGGTTTTCGACTGGGGCAAGAAGGGTCTGGCACTACAACGCTATAAGGGGTTGGGCGAAATGAACCCCGAACAGCTTTGGGAGACCACACTGGACGAGAACGCCCGCACTCTCCTGCGCGTGAAGGTGGAGCATGCCGACGAAGCCGACGATCTCTTCGCCAAGCTGATGGGCGAAGTTGTGGAGCCGCGCCGTGAGTTCATCCAGGACAATGCCCTGAACGCCGCACTGGACGTGTGATAGGGTGCATGATCGGAGGCGATCATGCCCTTTATCGACACCGCCAAGCTGAAAGAGATTGAGCGCCGCCCCGGCTGGCATGGGCGTTTCTTCGACTCTCCGAGCATGACCTTCGGGCACTACGTCTTCCGGAAGGGCGCCGACATCCATGCCCACAGCCATGAACAGGAAGAAGTCTGGAACGTGATCGAGGGCGAACTGCAGATCACCATTGCGGGCGAGATGCGGACCGCTGGCCCGGGCGGTGTTGCCATCGTTCCGCCGAACACCGAGCACCATGTACTCGCACTGAGCGACGGCAAAGCCATCGTTGTCGACTACCCGTTGCGAACCGAATTCCGCCGTTGAAGCCGTCGCCCTATTCTTGCCCGCATGACAGTCCAACCCTAATATTCGCGGCGGCAAGACTTTGTGGGGTGGCGAGATGCCTTTGCGGTTTCATCGCGTTATCAGCATCATTCCCGGCTTTCTGCGCCTGAACCTCAGCAAGGGCGGCATCTCCGGCAGCGTGGGCCCGCGCGGCGCCGACATCAACATCGGCAAACATGGCATCACCACGAATGCGGGGCTTCCCGGCACGGGGCTTTCCTATCGCCAGAAGCTCGGCGTGGCCCACGGCAGCGGCATCGGCGTTGGGCTGTTCATCGCGGCGCTGGCGTTCGCGGGATACAAATACTTCGCACACACAGGCTTGCCGAGTTTTCCTCATATCGCACCCGCACAACAGACCGGTTCGGTCACGCTTCCGGGCGACTACTCGGGCGGCATCCCCACCGTCATCAAGCCGCAACGTGTGGCGCATGCCCATCGCGCCAAGTCGGACGCCGGCGCGGACGTCATCGCCGCTTCCAAGCCGGCGAGCGGGACGATGTATGTGCGCCGCACCAACTCCGATCTCAGACCCGCGCCGTCCAACTCTTCAGAAGCGATCAAGAAACTGACCAAGGGCGAGACAGTCACGTTGATTGCCCTCTCCGACAAATGGGCCGAGGTGGACGATCACGGCACCAAAGGCTGGGTGCGTGCCAGTGTGCTGAAGGACACGCCGCCCGGCACCAAAACGCCGCGGAAAAAGAAGACGACTAACGCGCCGCGCTGACCAGCCAACATGCGGCCTTGGGCGCGACGCCCACGGACGTGACGTGCTGTTCGAACACTTTCTCGATTGCGTCCCGCGCTTTGCTGCGCTCCGCATCCGGCAGGTCATTTGCGGCGCGCGACACCGGCCCGATGTTCAAAGATTCATTGGCAGCCTCTGCGGGCGTTTTTCCGAGGCTTGAGGTCGTATCGAGCTTTTCGATTCTGATGTTGCTGAAGCCCGCTTTCGTCAGGATGTCCTTCAAGCGATCGGCGTCCGCGAACGCGAACGGGCCGGGCGCATGCGGATCGGTTTTGGGCTGCTCGGGCAGAAAGGGCTGTGCGGCCACATAGGGAACGAACGCCCAATCGTTTTCCTTGAACGCACGCCAGCAGACAAAAGCGAGACGGCCCTTCGGCGACAGCGCGGTGCGGATGTTCTTGAAGGCGGCGACCGGATCGTCGAAGAACATCACGCCGAAGCGTGAGAACACCAGATCGAACACCGGCTGGAATTCGTGCGTCGAGGCGTCCTCCTGGATGAACGCGATATCGGCGTTCATCGCCTGCGAGCGGGCGCGGGCGACTTCCAGCATCGGCGCGGAGATATCGACGCCCGCCACCGAACCGTTCGGCGCCACGGCCATCTGCAAGCGGAAGGTGGTGGTGCCGCAACCGCAGCCGATATCCAGAACATGCTCGCCGGATTTCGCGGCCGCAAAGGGCATCAGCGCATCGGTGATGTTGTTGAGCATGAGATCGGTCTTGTCCTGCAGGCGGGCCCATTTCTGGCCCACCCGGCCATTCCACATCTCCAGCTGATCGGCGTTCGGCTTGTTCATTTTCCGCTTTTCCGTTTGCGCATCGCCAGAGTCCGCAGGCGCAGCGCGTTCAGTTTGATGAAGCCTTGCGCATCTTTCTGGTCGTAGGCGCCCTTGTCATCCTCGAATGTCACAAGGTCTTGTGAATAAAGCGAGTAAGGCGAGGAACGCCCCGTCACGATCACATTGCCCTTGTAGAGCTTCAGCTTGACGACGCCGGTGACGAATTCCTGGCTCTTGTCGATCAGCGCCTGGAGCATCTCGCGTTCCGGCGAGAACCAGAAGCCGTTGTAGATCAGCTCGGCATAGCGGGGCATCAGCTCGTCCTTCAGATGCGCCGCGCCGCGATCCAGCGTGAT
>JBQCJO010000389.1:0-2291 GCA_051952735.1 Rhizomicrobium sp. | reverse complement strand
ATCTGTCCATCGCCAAGCTCACGCTCGCGAATAGCCAGATTCACGAATTGTCGGCGCATTAAAGCGGCGGGTTATCGCGAACCTTCGAGCGCCGTGGAATTTCCACGGCGAACCCCGACGCGTTTCCGAACGAAAGATAGAGGCAGATGATTTCGGCCGGCAGCAGCCAGATCAGTGCGCCAGGGATTTTCGCGATGAGCGCAATGCCGCACATTACGGGCAGAAGTGTTGCGATCAGCATCAGTGTTTCGCGCACGAGCCGCGCGCCCCGTGAACCCAATACCGACGATTGGCCGTCTTCCGGGAAGTAATGACCGAACACGCGAATGGCGATAAGCACGGCTAGGCCTGTAGCAATGAACTCCGCACCGAGCCAGGTGTTGGATTGCGCCGGCACCAGCGCGAAGAGCCCGATCAGGAGGGCTTCAAATTGCAAAAAGAGCGCGGCCCATGCGCGATACAAGTAGCCGCGCCCTTCCAGCATGTGGTTCAGGCTGATGGTGACGCCGACGAAGAGCAGACCCGCCAGCGTGGCGCTGACCTGCGCCACGGTGACGAAATAGTCGTGCCAGACGGCAGCGTCGTCGGTCACGTCAACGCGGCGCCATGCGAATGGCGCCGTCCAGACGGACGCATTCGCCGTTGAAGTAGCCGTTGGTGATCATCTGCACCGCGAGCGAGGCGTATTCCGGCGGATTGCCCAGACGCGGCGGGAACGGCACCTGCGCGCCCAGCGCCTGCTTCACCTGCTCCGGCGCGCCCGCGAGAAGCGGCGTGTTGAACAAGCCCGGCATGATCGTGTTGCAGCGGATGCCTTCCTGCGCGAGGTCGCGCGCGACAACCAATGTCAAACCGTTGATGCCGGCTTTCGACGCAGTGTAGGACGCCTGACCGATCTGGCCATCCTGCGCTGCAACCGAAGCGGTGTTCACGATTGCGCCGCGCTCGCCGCCGTCGAGGGGATCAAGCGTCAGCATGCCGGCCGCCGACATCGCGATGCAGCGATAGGTGCCGACGAGGTTGATCTGAATGATGCGGTCGAAGTCCTTTGCCTGAAAGAATTTGATCTCGCCCGTCTTCTTGTCGCGCGAGGCAGTCTTCACGGCGTTGCCGGTGCCGGCGCAATTCACGAGGATGCGCTCCTGGCCGTTGGCGGCGCGCGCCTTCTTGAAGCCTTCGGCGACGCTCTCATCGTTCGTGACGTTCACTTCGCAGAACACACCGCCGATTTCGGACGCGACCTTCTCGCCCTTGTCCTTCTGAAGATCGAAGAGCGCGACCTTCACGCCGCTCTTGGCGAGCAGGCGCGCGGTGGCTTCGCCGAGACCCGATGCGCCGCCGGTGATGACGGCGGAGATTTTTGAGCTGAGTTCCATGTCCTATCCTTCCCTGAAAAAGCGCTGGCGGACTCTTAGCGGCAAGCCGCAGCCGCGCCTAGCCTGACGCGAGGGAAGGCGGTTTAGACCAGCACCATCTGGGTTTGCGTGACCACGGCAACAAGCTTGCCATCCTCCCGCATGATCTTGGTTTGCCAGACCGAGCTGCGCTTGCCGATATGGAAGGGCGTCGATTCCGCGGTGACGGTCGAGCCTTCCCTGGCAGCACCGATGAAGTTCGTCTTGCTCTCGATCGTGGTGGTGAGCGCGCCGTCCGGCAGATTGAGCCACGCACCGATCGCGCCGAGCGTGTCAGCAAAGGCCATGATCGCGCCGCCGTGCAGGATATTCGCCGCAGTGCAAAGATCCGGCCGCACAACGAGGCGGGCGCGGACTTTTTCTTTCGTGGCCTCGACGACCTCCACACCCATCAGACGCGGAAAAGGCTGGTTGCTGAGGATTTCCGAATTCAATTCCGGCATGCGAACCCCTTTCCAACAAAGTCCATCACCCCGATATTACGCCGATGACGTCCAAAACCGACCTTCCGAATCCCGCTGCCTACCAGTTGCCCGCCGTGATTGCTCGCAACGAGCGTATCGTGGAGAAGAGCTTCTGGCAGAAGCTGCTGAAACTCGCCGGCCAGATCCCTTTCACCGAGGACCTCGCCGCGGCCTATTACTGCGCGATCGATCCGGCAACTCCCTCGCGGGTAAAGGGCGTGATCTTTGCCGCCCTCGCCTATTTCGTGATCCCTTTCGACGCCGTCCCCGATTTCATCGCAGGATTTGGCTTCACCGATGACGCGGCGGTGCTCGCCATGGCCGTCGGCCTCGTGTCGCGTCACATCACGGTGGAACATCGCAAGCGCGCGCGGCGGACACTCGGCACGCCGGAGCCAAAGGCATGACATAC
>JBQCJO010000388.1:0-5987 GCA_051952735.1 Rhizomicrobium sp. | reverse complement strand
CCGCATCGGCGGGCGCATCGTAGACGAAGATCAAGTCCAGGTCGGAACTAGCCGTCATCTCGCGGCCGCCCAGTTTCCCCATCGCCACGACGACAAAGTCCCCGCCAGCTACTGTGCCAAAACCGGCTGTCATTTCCTTCGTAGCGGTCTCGAGCAACGCCCCGATCGCGCACTCGGCGACTTCGGTAAGCGCGGGTCCGGCCGCATCTGCCCGCAGGCCGCGCTCGATGATCTGCACGCCGACCCGGAAAATCTGTTCACGGGCAAAGCGCCGCGCGCCATCCAGTGCGGCTTCGACATCTTCGGCGCCCGATAGTTGCGCCCGCAGGATTTCGTTGAGCTGCTCGCGCGACGGCAGCGAGGTCAGGAACCCGCGATCCATCAGAGCATCCAGCACGCCGGGTGATCGCGCCAGATGATCGGCCAACCGGGGCGCGGAACCGCAGATATCCGACACCAGCTTCAACAGGTGCCGATTGGCGAGAAACAACGAGAAAAGCTGCACGCCGCCGGGAAGCCGGGAAACGAATCTGTCGAACTGTGCAAACGCCGCATCCGGATCCGCGGTCTTGGCCAGAGCATCCAGGAGACCTGGCATCAGCTTGGTCAGGATTTCGCGCGCGCGAGCGCTGCGTGTCGCGCGAATGCGGCCATGGTGCCAGCCGCGAATGGCATGCGCGACGTGATGCGGATCGCGATAACCCATTCGGGAAAGCGTCTCGATCGTTTCCGGATCGTCCTCAACGCCGGTGAACACAAGGCTGCCTTCGTTCGTCGCGAGCGGCACCTCCTGTTCGAAGAGCTTGAGATAGTGCCTCTGCACGGTGCGCAAATGATGCAGAAGGACCTCGCTGAACGAGGCTGTGTCAGCAAATCCCATGAAACAGGCGATGTGCGCCAGATCCTCATCCGATTTCGGCAGGCTGTGTGTCTGCTCATCTTCGATCATCTGCAGGCGATGCTCGAGCTTGCGCAGGAAGTCGTAGGCCTTCTCCAGATCGCTTGCCGTCTCGTCGGAGACCAGACCCGCCGCGCGGAGCGATTCAATCGCTTTCAGCGTCTCGTTCGAGCGAAGTTGCGGGTTACGGCCGCCAAGAATGAGTTGCTGAGTCTGCGCAAAGAATTCGATCTCGCGAATGCCGCCTCGTCCAAGCTTGACGTTGTGACCGGCAACCGCGATGGCGCCATGTTTGCCATGCGCGTGGATCTGCCGCTTGATCGAGTGAATGTCCTCGATCGCGGCGTAGTCGAGGCTGCGGCGCCAGACGAACGGCTTGATCGCATCCAGAAACTCCGCGCCCGCCGTCCTATCGCCCGCGCAAGCACGCGCCTTGATCATAGCGGCGCGCTCCCAGTTCTGGCCCATGCCTTCGTAATAAGCTTCGGCGGCATCGGTGGAGATGGCGACTTGCGTTGCGCCTGCGTCCGGCCGCAAGCGCAGATCGACACGGAAGACATAGCCATCGGCTGTCATCTCACTCAGGAGCCGCACCAGTCCCTTCACGATGTCGACGGCAGCGCCACGCGCATCGTCGCGCTTTCGGAAGGGAAAGCGGCGCGGGTCATAAAAAGTGATCAGGTCAACGTCGCTGGAGTAGTTCAATTCGAACGCGCCGTATTTGCCCATCGCCAGAACGACCAACCCGGTTTCTGCTTCCAGCCGCGCCGGATCGGACGCATCCATCCCGGCTCGTTCTGCAGCGTCTTTCAGCAGAAAGCGCAACGACGCACTGATGCATGCATCGGCAAAACGGCTGAGCGCATGTGTGACGTCGGAAAGCCCCCACACAGCACCAATGTCGGCCAGCGCGATCGTCAGCGCCGCCTGACGCTTGGCGCGGCGCAGTGTCTGCATCGCCGCAGCGAAATCTTGCTGCATCTCGATGGTCCGCACGTCGTCTTCTATGGCTTCGAGAACGGCATGCGGTGGCATGGACGCGGTGCGGCGAAGGAAAGCCTGCTCGCGCACCGCAAGACGCGCGAGGAAGGGGCTATTGCCGAATGCGCCTTCGAACGCCTCGCGCTGCGCCGCCGGAGGCGCGAAGCCGTCTTCGCCTTCCGCCATCGCCGCCAGCGTGCGTTCCGCGCGGGCAGGATCGAACGGCGCGGGAATCTTGCGGGGAGACGGACTCGATGCACTCATGCGGGCACTTTATGCGCCGAAAGCACCGCCCAAATCGAGCCGGTCATTTTGCGGCGATTTGCATCGCCGTGTTCGCAGCGATTTCACGCGGGGCCGGACGGGCCATGTCGTGCGGAAACAGCAAGGTTGCCTTCAGGCCCGGCGCGTTGTCCGCGAGGTCCAGCTTCGCGTCGTGAAGCTTCGCGACGGCAACCACGAGGCTGAGACCCAGACCCGTGCCCGGCGAATGACGGCTCGCCTCCAACCGCACAAAACGATCCAGCACGCGAGCCCGATCTTCGGCCGCAATGCCGACGCCGGTATCCGCGACGACCAGTGCCACGCCCGCCGGCCTGTTCTCGATCGACACCCGGATACTGCCCCCTTCGGGCGTGTATTTGAGGGCGTTGTCCACCAGATTGGCCAGCGCCTGGGCGATGAGGCGCTTGTTGCCGGCGATCATCGCCTCGCCGCTCGGCGCTGCCTCGAACCGCAAATTCTTCTCCTCAGCAAGCGGCTCATACAGTTCTGCGATGCCTTCGACGACTTCGCGCAGATCGACGCGCGCCATGGCTTCACGCGCCATGCCGGCTTCGGCCTCGGCGATTAGCAGCAATGCATTGAACGTCGCTATCAACTGGTCGATTTCGATCGCTGCGGCTTCGATCTCCACATACTCATCACTCTCCGGCGGAAGCTTGCGCAAGGTCGCATCGACGCGATTACGCAGGCGCGTCAACGGCGTGCGCAGATCATGCGCCACAGAATCGGTCACTTCGCGCATGCCGCGCATCAGGCGTTCAATGCGGTCGAGCATGCGATTGAGATTGGCGGCCAGAACGTCGAACTCGTCCCCGGAACCGCGCACAGGCACGCGGCGGGAGAGATCGCCCGCCATGATCTCGCGGCTCGTCTCGTTGATGGAGTCGAGGCGCGCCACGAGGTTCCGGCTCATCACCGCGCCGCCCACGACACCCAGGAACAACATCAGCAACAGGCTCCAGGGAATCGTCGTGCTGAAGAGACGCACGGTCTCGTGGCGCTCATGAATGTCCCGGGCGACAAGAAGCTGGAAGCCGCCCGTGAGCGTGAACACGCGGCCACGCGCGCGGCGCAGTGCGGAGGCGCCGCCGACCCGGCGCTCATAGTTGAACTCCACGAAGCTGTCGGGCCGGTAGATCATCTGCGGCCAGCCGTCGAGGTTTCCGGCGATCGGATGATGCTGCGTGTCCGTCAGCAGATAGAGACCCTGACCGCCGCGCATCGAGCGGCTCATGATCACATCGTCCAAGCCCCCCAGTCCGAGACGCTGGTATTGCTCGGAAAGGCCGACGATCTCCGCGTCGATGGTCTGGTCCGTCTGGGCGTCGAGCTCGCGCTTGGTATTCCAATAGGTGAACGCGACAAGCCCCGCGGCGGACACCGCGAAGATGGCGATGTAGATAAAGACGATCCTGAACGCGATCGTCCGGAAGAGTCTAGGCGCGCGCACGGATCATGTAGCCAGCGCCGCGAACGGTGTGCAGCAAAGGCGCCTCGAATCCCTTGTCGATCTTCGCGCGCAGACGCGAGATGTGCACGTCGATCACGTTGGTCTGGGGATCGAAGTGATATTCCCACACGCTTTCCAGAAGCATGGTGCGCGTGACGACCTGGCTGGCATGGCGCATGAGGTATTCGAGCAGACGGAATTCGCGCGGCTGCAGATCGATGGAGACTTCGCCGCGCTTGGCGGTGCGGGTGAGAAGATCCAGCTCCAGATCGCCGACCTGAAGACGCGTCTTCACCGCGGCGGGATGGCGACGGCGCATCAGTGCATCGAGACGCGCGAGCAACTCCACGAAAGCATAAGGCTTGGTGAGATAGTCGTCGCCACCCGCTTTCAGGCCCTTCACGCGATCATCGACTTCGGACAGCGCGCTGAGAAAAAGAACCGGCGTGACGTTGCCGTGCTGGCGCAGCTCTTCGACGAGCTTGAGGCCATCCATCTTGGGCAGCATCCGGTCCACGATCGCAACGTCGTAAGGGCGCGACAAGGACAGCGATAAACCGATCTCGCCATCGTCGGCGTCGTCGACGACGTGCCCGGCCTCCTTCAGGCCATTCACGAGATAACGCTGTGCTTCGAGATCGTCTTCAACCACAAGGATTCGCATGAAAGGCTCCTGACTGGTTTGTCCGAAGAGGGTCCGCGCCGGCGGCGGCAACGGGGGGATGGGGCCGCCACCACCGGCGCGGGGGCCGGACAACGCGAACTTTCGTCCGCGCGGTCCGGTACGCTGTTGCTATGCGCCCAACTTGATTGCCACGAAGCGCTGCCCGCCCTGGCCGGTGACGAGCACGAGCACGGTGTCGCGATGCGCAGCCTGCGCGGCGGCAACCGAGGCCTTCACATCCTGCGGCGAACGCACGGGCCGGTTCGCGACCGACACCAGCACATCGCCCGGCTCAAGACCCTTGTCCGCAGCGTCGCTGTTGGGATCGACCTTGGTCACCACGACGCCATTGATCTTTTCGCCGAGATTGAAGGCGCGGCGTGTTTCCGGCGTGACGGCGGCAAGACCAAGGCCCATCGCTTCGGCGGTTGCCGGCGTGTGGTTGTTCTGTTGCGGATTGTTGGAGGCAACTTGCGTGTCCTTCTTCGATCCGATCTTGGCCGTCAGATTCTTCGTCTCGCCATTGCGCACCACCGTGAAGGTGGCGTTACCGCCGGCGGGAAGACCGGCGACGCGGCGGGTGAGATCGCGGGAATCCTCCACGGGCTTGTTGTTCACCGCGACGACGATGTCGCCCGCAACGATACCGGCCTGCGCAGCGGGACCACCGGGCGTGACACTGGCCACGATGGCGCCCTTCATCGCCTTGTTGCCGAGGCTCGATGCCATTTCCGGCGTCACGCTCTGGATCTCGACGCCGAGATAGCCGCGCGCGACGCGTCCATGCGCCTGAAGCTGCGCGACGACGTCATGGATCGTGGACGCGGGGATCGCGAAACCGATGCCGACGCTGCCGCCGGACGGCGAGAAGATCATCGAGTTCATACCGATGACCTTGCCCTGGATGTTGAAGGTCGGACCGCCGGAATTGCCGCGGTTGATCGGCGCGTCGATCTGGATGAAGTCCGTGTAGGGGCCGTTACCGACATCGCGCCCGATGGACGACACGATACCGGCCGTCACCGTGTTGCTGAGGCCGAACGGATTGCCCACCGCGATCACCCAGTCGCCGACGCGGACCTGGCGGTCATCGCCGAACTCGACGGACGGAAGAGGCTTGTCGCTTTTCACTTTCAGCAACGCGACATCCGTTGCCGCGTCGGTGCCGATCAGCTTGGCATTGAACTCACGGCCGTCGGGAAACTTGACGGTGATCTTCTTGCCGCCGGCAACGACGTGATTGTTCGTGACGATGAAACCGTCCTTGTTGATGACGAAACCGGAGCCCATCGCGATCGCCTTGCGCGGCGCGTTGAACTGGCGGCCCTGACCGCCGAACTGGTTGAAGAAATCACGGAACGGTTCGGGGATCTGATCGGTGTCGAAACCGGCTTGCGCCTTCACCTGCTCCTCGACGGTGATCGTCACCACGGCCGGGCTGACGCGTTCGACGAGATCGGCAAAGGAGAACGGCGCGCCGTTCTCGATCATGCGCGGCGTCGAGGGATGGGGGGCGGCGGCGAGAGCTGGAGCTTGCGGCTTCTGTGGTGGGCGCTGCTGAGGCTGATGTTGCTGCGGCTTCTGGTTCTGACCCGGCTGGGTCATCGCGAAGGCGCCCAATCCACCGACGACGAGGGCGCCGGCGATGCCGGCAGCGATCACTCGGCCACGAAAGCCCTGAAACGGCTCTGTTTTCTTGTTCATTCTGC
>JBQCJO010000387.1:0-9435 GCA_051952735.1 Rhizomicrobium sp. | reverse complement strand
GATGAAGAAGAACAGCGTGTTCTCTGTGTCCGCCGGATATTTCGGCAGCGGCCATGTCCACCACAGCCCCGCGAACAGAACGGCGAACGCCAGGTAGTGAACCCAGTTGGGAAGCGCGCGCCACCAGTCGAAGCGCTGGCTGATGAGAACGGCGAGAATGAACAATCCGCCGATGCCGAGCGCCAGCCCCGTCAGCACATCGTCCACATCGTGAACCGCGAGATAGAGGCGGCTTAGCGAGACGGCGACGGTGATGAACACCGCCGCGGCCCAGGCCCAACGCTTGCGGATTTCGTAAGCGAGCCACAGCCACATCGCGGCGGCAACCTGCGCATGACCGCTGGGACGGCCGAATGACCCGATGACGCGGTCATGATCAAGTTGCAGCTCAACCGGCGGACGCGGGTCCTGCCAGTAATCCTTCAGCCATCCGTTCAGGATCGCGGTGATGACGATCACGACTGCCAGCCGCATGAACAGGCTCCGGTCCCAGAACCAGTAAACCAGCGGCATGAAGATCAGAAAGAATGGCGTGTAGCCGAGAAAGGTGAATGCATCGGCAAATTGCGTCGCGAGCGGGCTGCGCAATGGCAGCACCCAATGCATGTCATGCAGGAATTGGTACATGAGTCCCCCCAACCGTTTTTAGCGATGGTGGGAGGGACGCGCTACTGCGGTCAGCTCTTTACGGCGCTGAATCCTGCCGGCACGGCACCGTTGACCTTCAGGTCGTTCAATGTCGCGGTAACGGTGCCCAGCGTCAGCGGTGCCCAGAGCTTGAGTGCCACGACGTAATGCCCGTTCGGCGTGCCCGGCGCGGGCACGTCCGCGAAGTAGACGAACATGTCAGGAAGCTTTTTGCCTTCCTTCAGGATCTTCTGCTTGTAACCGGCGATCTGGGTGTAGTGGATCTGGCAAAGATGCGCGGTGCCGCTGAACATGCCGTTGCTCAGATCGACATGCTCGTCCTTTTTGTAGGTGAACGTCACATCGTAGCGCCGGCGGCCGTCGAATATCTGCACGCCGGAGCCGCACGGATTGGCGCCGCTCACACGCACGCCGGAAAGAATGGCGGTGAGCGCGCTCATCGGATCGAGCGTGTTTTTCTTCTGCTCGTCGGTCACCGGATATTTTGTGGTGTTGTAAGGCGGCTCCGCCAGCGTTTCGGGAACGGATTTATCGAACGTCACCTTCACGCGCTGCACCGGCTTGTCGCGATCTTGTGAATAGGAGTCGTAAATCACGGGCGTGATGGCATGTGGCGCGATCTTGCCGTTCACTGTCGCGTCGATCTTGGATTTCCAGAACAGGCTCACGACGCCACTGGTTTCGAAATGCATCTTCGCCGAATAGCTGTCCGGCGTGACCTTGCCGTCATAATGGGTATGACCGAAGGGGATTGCCCAGAAAGTGATACCGTAACCGACGTTGAGCGGGCTGCCGTCCTGCGTCGCAGCCGTTGCGGGCGCAGCGAGGGTGAGCGCCGCCGCCGCGGCAAAGATCATTCGGCGCAAACGCACTTCCGTCATAGGCTGCTCCGGACACGATTCCGATTGGGTTTCGGCGCCATCAAGGCTGCCATAGAGATAATTGTCCCTGCCATGATGGTCCAATTATGACGGAGCGAAAGGTAAAGGACAGCGGGAACGCTGCTCTGCTGGGCGGAGACCGGCGTGCGCTCGCACGCGCGATCACTCTGGTTGAATCGACGAAATCCGCCGATCGTGAAAAAGCGGAAAGCTTGCTCGCGTCGGTGCTTCCGCGCACGGGCAAGGCAATCAGGCTGGGAATTTCCGGCGCGCCGGGCGCAGGCAAGTCCACGTTCATCGAAGCGTTCGGGACTTATCTCACGGGGCAGGGCCACAAGATCGCGGTGCTTGCCGTCGATCCTTCGTCGCGGCGTTCCGGCGGGTCAATTCTGGGTGACAAGACGCGCATGGAAAAACTTGCGCGCGATCCCAACGCTTTCATCCGTCCGTCGCCTGCGGGAACGACACTGGGTGGTGTCGCACGGCGCACGCGCGAGGCCATGCTGCTGGCGGAAGCGGCAGGTTTCGATGTCGTGATCGTCGAAACGGTCGGTGTCGGACAATCCGAAACGGCTGTGTCGGAGATGGTCGATCTCTTTGTGTTGCTGTTGTCGCCCGGCGGCGGCGACGATCTGCAAGGGATCAAGCGCGGCGTGATGGAGCTTGCCGATCTGGCGCTGGTGACGAAATCCGACGGTGACCTGAAAGCGGCGGCAACGCGCGCGGCGGCAGACTATCGCAACGCGCTGCATCTCATGCGTCCGAAATATCCGAATCTTCCGCCGAGCGTGATGCAGGTGTCTTCGATCGAAGGAATGGGAATCGCCGAAGCCTGGTCCGCGATGTCGGATTTACATGATAAGCTTATAAAACGCGGTCATTTGAAGCATCTGCGCGAAACGCAGGCCAGGCGCTGGTTCTGGAATGAACTGCAGACAGTTTTATCTGAAGAGATTCTTAGCAGTGAAAAACTGGGCAAAGAGGCGAAAAAACTCGAGGCCTCGGTGATCGCCGGCAAGGCGTTACCCTATACGGCGGCGCGCGCGCTTTTTCGCCACATTATTGCCGCTTGACCCAGGGTTCCCATATTCCTATCAGGCGCGCACATCGAAACGTACGATTCATGACACAGGCGCTGGGCGCATCATGAATCTCGCGTGTGACGCCGCAAGGGTCACCATTGGGTTCGATTGCACCTGCAACGATTGGTTTGTGTGATGTGTCCCCCTGACGATGGGTCGTTCTCCCTGTCGGACGATATGCCGCCCGTGCATATCGATCGAACTCTCAGCCATCTGACACGCGCGTCGGTGATAAAGGGGCGCGACTATTGGCTCGCGCTGCGCGGCGACAGGACGATGCCCGCGCGGGCTGAAATCTCGCCGCGCGAGATGCGCGAATTTCTGCCCTATGTCGGCCTTCTGGAACTGACGTCCACTCCGGGCGGCGGCGAGGACTACTTCGTGCGCATTGTCGGCGGGAAGGTCGAGGAGATATTCGGCTCGCTCACCGGACAGTTCATCCAGAACACGTTGCCACCGGAAATCGCCGCGCGCTGGCGCGTGATTCTCGACGAGGTACGCCGGAGCAAGGCGCCGCTCGCGGCCACCAGCCGCGTCGCCTTCAACAACTGGCGTCACCTCAAGCAGGAAGTCTTCATTGCGCCGCTGGGCGAGGGTGACGGCGAGGTGCAGATGCTGTTCGCCGTTCTGGACATCTGGCCCGTCATCTGACGGGTGCAATCGTCGCGCGAAAGTGACAGTCTCCGCCCGACGGGATTCTCTGTGGGGTTTGTTTCCATGACAGGCATGACGCGGTTGGCTCGGGGAGCGGCATTGGCCGCGCTGACCCTTCTTGCGGGGTGTGGCGTTTGCAACTGTTTCGGCGGGTCGGCCGATCTGCCGCCGGGGCAACCCTTCACCTACAATGGCAATAGCTGGCGCGTGGCGGACGATCGCGGTGCCGGCCTGCTGGAAATCACCGCCGTCGATCCCCGCCTGACCGGTATGGGAACTATCGCCGACAAGCATCATCCTGTGGGCGTCATGCCCAAATCCGAGTATCGGGCGGCTGCCCAGGGCTGGTTCGCAACGACGGGGCGGTTCTGCAAGCTGGACGACGGAACCGAAGCCGATCCCGGCTCCTACCAGTACGCCTATAGCTGCTGGATTCCGGCCTGATCCAAAGCCTTGACGGGCGCGGGGCATCCCCTTAAGAGGGCGCCTCTTTTCAAGAATCTGTAGGACTACGCCTATGTCGCGCCGCTGCGAATTGACCGGAAAAGGCCTCCTGGTTGGCAACAATGTCAGCCACGCCAACAACAAGACCAAGAAGATCTTCCGCCCCAACCTGCAGACGATCTCCTTTGCCAGCGAGGCGCTGGGCAATTCCTATCGCCTGAAGGTCAGCATGAACGCGCTGCGCACCGTCGACCGCAATGGCGGCATCGATGCGTTCCTGATGAAGGCCAAAGACGCTTCACTCTCCGTGAAAGCTCTGCGCCTTAAGCGCATGATCGCAAAGAAACTTGCGGCCTAAACAGGCTTAACAATCCTAACCCTCGTTTTGTCGCCATCCCTTCATAAAACGGGCATGGCGCATGCACCTATTCCCCTGTAGTGTTTCAAAACAGGTCAGGTCCGACAGAGACCGGCCGGGGTATGGGGTGTCGTGTCAGTATACGAATCGGGCGTTGAAGCCGGTCATCGCACCGGCATGGGCAGATTTGCGGCCAGCGTGGACGTGGGGCGCGATTTCGGCGGGCGCTATGCGCGGCCGCAGGAGGACGCGGGTGTCCTGAAGCGGATCGGAAACGTGCTGGGCGCCTTTGCGCGCCTGGTGGTCCCGATCCTGCTGCTGGCGACCCTGGCGGGAGCATGCTTTGCTTATGCCGGCACGCCGTCCCCGATCCCGCTCAGGGCGTGGATGAATGTGGGACTGCTGATCCTGCCGCTGACGTTCCTTGCCATTCATCTCACCAGCCGCCGCTATGGCGCCGGTTACGCTTTCGCCCAGATCGTGCTGACCTATTCGGCGATCGTCGCGCTGGCAGTCTTCGGTCAGCAATATCTGACGCTGGCATTGGGCGAGCAGCATGCGGCTTTCCGCGAGCTCGTGGGCTTTGGCGCGGCGCTGTTCGTGGCGCACACCGTTTCGATCGTCGTGTTCGACGGGCTTCGCGGCCCGCGCTGGTGGCAGGCACCGCTGTTCGCCTCCCTGATCGGCGGCGTGGTGTTGTGCCTGGTCGCGTTCCCCGCGTCCTATCTCGGCACGACCATCGACTGGACGGGCCGCATGCTGGACTACATGGCGGTGACGAGCATCGCCGCCGTGCTGCTGGTGATCCCGTATTGGATCTTCCGTCCGCTGGTTCCGCCGCGCTCGGGCTTCGGCGGGTACTAGACGTTAAGCCGCCGCGCGTGTGCGCCGTTTCGGCGCCACGCGGTGGTGACCGCCTTTGTGGGCGAGGTGTGCGTTCTCTTCCGCGAACAGCGAAATGAGTTGCTCGGTCATCGCGCCGCCGAGCTGCTCGGCATCCACGATGGTCACAGCCTTGCGATAATAGCGCGTCACGTCGTGGCCGATGCCGATGGCGGTGAGTTCGACCGAAGAGCGCTCCTCGATCTCTTCGATGACATGGCGCAAATGCTTTTCGAGATAGTTGCCGGTGTTCACCGACAGCGTTGAGTCATCCACCGGGGCGCCGTCGGAGATCACCATCAGGATCTTGCGCTGCTCCGGGCGGTGAACCATGCGGTTGTGCGCCCACATTAGCGCCTCTCCGTCGATATTCTCCTTGAGCAGCCCTTCGCGCATCATCAGGCCGAGATTGCGGCGCGCGCGGCGCCACGGCTCGTCGGCGGCCTTGTAGATGATGTGGCGCAGGTCGTTCAGGCGGCCCGGATGCGGCTCCTTGCCGTCCTGAATCCACTTCTCGCGAGACTGCCCGCCTTTCCAGGCGCGCGTCGTGAAGCCCAGGATTTCCGTCTTCACCGCGCAACGCTCCAGCGTGCGGGCGAGAATGTCGGCGCACATCGCCGCCACCATGATAGGGCGCCCGCGCATCGAGCCGGAATTGTCGAGAAGCAGCGTCACGATCGTGTCGCGGAACACCATGTCCTTCTCGCGCTTGAACGAGAGCGGATACATCGGGTCCATGATGATGCGGGGCAGACGAGAGGTGTCGAGAAGACCTTCCTCGATGTCGTATTCCCAGGTGCGGTTCTGCTGCGCCATCAATAGGCGCTGAAGCTTGTTCGCCAGCCGCGAGACGACACCCTGCATGGATGCAAGCTGCTGGTCGAGGAAGTTGCGCAGGCGCGTGAGTTCGTCGGCGTCGCACAGCTCGGTGGCGTGGACCATCTCGTCGAACTGTTGTGTGTAGACCTTGTAGCCCCACTGGTCGGCCTGGCTGAACGGCTGCTCCGGACGCCACGGCTTCATGCCTTCGTCGGATTCCTGCTCGCTGGCCTCGGCCATCTGGTCGGAGGTCATCTCGGCGGAGACTTCCTCGCCGTCTTCGCTCTCGCCCTCGGCCATTTCGGCTTCGGAGGATTCCTGCGAGGTCTGCTCGTCGCTTTCGCTGCCTTCCTGCGACTCCGGCGAAGCTTCGGCATTCTCGCTTTCGCCATCGGCTTCGGAATCCTCGGCGAGGTCATCGCCTAGTTCCAGCTCGTGCAGGATCGTGCGGGTCAGCTTCGCGAAAGTCTTCTGATCGCGCATCACCTCTTCGAGCTTGGCGAGATCCTTGCCCGCGCGCTCTTCGATCCACGGACGCCACAGATCGACGGCCTTCTTTGCATTGTCCGGTGTAGGAAGGCCCGTCAGCTTCTCGCGCACGATGAGACCGACGGCATCGGCCAGCGGCACATCGGCGCGCTCGCGCACCTTGGCGATTCCGCGCGCGGTGAGCTTGGCGTCGAGATTGGCGGTGAGATTGCCCGAGACGCCTTTCATGGCGTTGGCGCCGATGGCTTCGACGCGCGCCTGCTCGGCGGCTTCGAAGATCGCGGCCGCATCGGCGGTCGCGGGGCGGAATTGATCGTGGACCTTGTCTTCGTGATAGGCGCGGCGCAGCGCATAGGCGTCGCCCTGGCCACGCACGACCGCGATCTCGCCGGGCGAAAGGTTGCGCGTGGGAAGCGGCAGGCGCGCTTTCAGGCCTTTCAGGCTTGGCGGCTCCGCGGAGAAATTGACTTCCATCTCCGGCTCGCCCGCCAACGCGCGCACGGCGGTGCCGGCGGCGCGTTTGAACGGCTCAGACGGATTTTCCGGCTTCACGCCACCAGAACCTTGGCCGCGCTTTCCGGCAGCTCCTCACCGAAAGCGCGCTGATAGAACTCGGCCACGCTGGCGCGCTCGAGCTCGTCGCACTTGTTGAGGAAGGTGAGGCGGAAGGCGAAGCCGATATCGCCGAAGATCTCGGCGTTCTCGGCCCAGGTGATGACGGTACGCGGGCTCATCACGGTCGAGAGGTCGCCGTTGATGAACGCATTGCGCGTCATGTCGGCGACGCGGACCATCGCGGAAATCTTCTTCTTGCCTTCGGCGTTGTTGTAGGCCGGGGCCTTCGCGATGACGATGTCCACTTCGTTGTCATGCGGCAGATAGTTCAGCGTGGTGACGATCGACCAGCGGTCCATCTGGCCCTGGTTGATCTGTTGCGTGCCGTGATAGAGGCCCGTGGTGTCGCCGAGGCCGATGGTGTTCGTGGTCGAGAACAGGCGGAACGCCGGATGCGGGCGGATGACCTTGTTCTGATCGAGCAGCGTCAGCTTGCCCTGAACTTCCAGCACGCGCTGGATGACGAACATCACGTCCGGGCGGCCGGCGTCGTATTCGTCGAACGTCAGCGCCACCGGATGCTGCAGGCACCACGGCAGAAGACCTTCGCGGAATTCGGTAACCTGCTTGCCATCTTTCAGGACGATCGCATCCTTGCCGATGAGATCGATACGGCTGATGTGGCTGTCGAGGTTGATGCGCACCACCGGCCAGTTGAGGCGCGAGGCGACCTGCTCGATATGCGTGGACTTGCCGGTGCCGTGATAGCCCTGGATCATCACGCGGCGGTTGAACGCGAAGCCCGCGAGAATGGCGAGCGTCGTTTCGCGATCGAAGCGATAGGCGGGATCGTTATCCGGCACATATTCGGAACGGCGCGAGAAGGCTGGCACCTTCATCTTCACGTCGAAGCCGAAAAGCTTCTTCGCGTCCGCCGTTGTGTCGGGCATGAATGCGGGATCGAGTCCCTGTGGCTGCGTATCCATGATGTTCAACGATCCAGCTGTGCCTCGGGCGGAAAGACCGCCGCTTGAATTGAGGGTAGGGCGCTGGCGCCCTCTCTAGGTCAGCCCCGACGCGCGCAGCACGCCGTAAGCCTTGATAACCTGTTTCAGACGCTCCTCGGCGCCCCGATCGCCACCGTTCGCGTCGGGATGAAACCGCTTTACGAGTTCCTTATACCGCGCCTTTATCTCCTGCAAGGTGGCGGATTGCTCCAGATTCAAAGTCTCCAGCGCAACAATCTGTAACCGCGTCAGCTTGCGTTCGGGTGGGCGCGCGGAAGGCCGTTCCGCTACGTCAGAAAACATGCCGAACGGGTCGATGCGCGATTCCCTGTTATGCCCGTCGCGCATATTGGCCGCGCGCTTGCCGAGCTGCCAGGTGGGACGGTGGCCGGTGATCGCGTCGATGCGGAATCGCTCGATCTCGCGCTCGCTCATGCCGGCGAAGTAATCCCAGTGCTCGTTGTGCTCGCGGGCATGCTGCAGGCAGAGCCAGAAGTGCTCGTTCAGGTGGTCTTTCGATTTGGGAACCCGATGCGCGCCTTCACCGGCGCAGCCGGCGCGGTCGCACTTGCGCGCCGTCGTCGCCTTCTGGACGCCGCCCTCCGGCTTGATGCGCATGTCGCGCTTGAAGCGCTGTTTTCCGCGTTCGGTTTCCATGGTGCAATTATGGGATGTGATTGTGAAAAAACAAGAAAACGTATTGCTTGACAGCGTTTCGGGCGCGTGTCGGAACTAGAATATGAGCGTTGCCGACACCATGCGTGAAAAGTTAACCGCCGCCTTCGCGCCGAAAGAACTCGAAGTCCTGGACGAGAGCGCGCGCCACGCAGGTCACTCGGGAAGCCGCCCCGGCGGCGAAACGCATTTCAACGTGCGGATCGTATCGGACTCATTTGAAGGCGTTTCGCGCGTGGAGCGCCAACGCCGCGTCTATGCCGCGCTGGCCGACGAACTCAAAGGCCGTGTCCACGCGCTCTCCTTGACGACGCTCACGCCGGCTGAGGTGTGGCAGGAGCATTAGGCGGCGTGATCCGGATCGCCGTGATCTGGTTGCGCTGGCGGCGCAGAATCTCGAATGTGTAGCCATAGAACGCGAAACGCTGTTTCGCATCCGGGATCGTGCGTGCTTCGTGTATGACAAGGCCTGCGATGGTCGTGGCTTCCTCGTCCGGCAGATTCCAGTCCAGCTCGCGATTGAGATCGCGGATCGGCGTGGTGCCGTCCACGACGTACGAACCGTCTTTCTGCGCGCGGATCTTGCCGCGGCTTCCCGCTTCGCCTTCGTCGGGAATATCGCCGAGAACTTCATCGAGAATGTCTTCGCGCGTGACGATGCCCTGCAGTGCGCCATATTCGTCCACCACCAGCGCGAAATGCGAGCGCTGCGCCCGGAAGGCGCGAAGCTGTTCCTCCAGAGTGTTGGTATCGGGCACGAACCAGGGTTCGTGCATCAGGGAGAGGATGTTGAAGCCCTCGAACGCGCCGCGCCGCTGCGCATATTCGCGCGCCACTTCCGAGGTGCGCAGCACGCCGATGATATTGTCGGGCGAACCGCGATAGACGGGCACGCGCATGTGATCGGCGGCGATCAACTCTTCGAAAAGTTCTTTCGGCGG
>JBQCJO010000386.1:0-2660 GCA_051952735.1 Rhizomicrobium sp. | reverse complement strand
CTATCTCATCCATCGCGATGCGACGGCCCACACGGTCGACATCCGCGCCTAACCGCTTGGACCAAAGTCCAATTGAGAGCAATCGCGTGCCGAAAGGAAAATCCTGCAGCGTCTGCAGGATGGCCTTCATGTTCCATCAAAAGCTCGTCACAGTCTTCCGCGCAATCGCTTTTGCAGCGGTGCTGATCCCTTCCGGAAATGCCATCGCGGATACGCCACCCGCCACGTTAAGCGATGGAGAGCTTGACGCCCTCGTCGCGCCGGTCGCGCTCTATCCCGATCAATTGCTGGCCAAAGTCATGATCGCATCGACCTACCCGCTCGAAATCGTCGAAGCGGCGCGCTGGAGCGATCAACATGGCAGCCTGAAGGGCAAGGATCTCGACAACGCGGTTGCCAAGCAAAGCTGGGACGACAGCGTCAAGGCGCTGGCGCGCACGCCGACTGTCCTCAAGATGATGAACGACAAGCTCGACTGGACGCAGAAGCTCGGCGACGCATTCCTGGCGCAGCAGGACGACGTGATGAAATCCGTGCAGCGCCTGCGCGCGAAGGCGCAAAGCGCCGGGAGCCTGAAGTCCACGGAGCAACAGAAAGTCGAAGTGCACGATCAGACGATCGTCATCGAGCCGACGCAGCCGGATGTCGTCTATGTGCCCTACTACAATCCGCAAGTGGTCTATGGCGCATGGGCCTATCCGGCTTATCCGCCCTACTACTGGCCGCCGCCTGTCGGTTACGCCTATGGCAGCGGCATCGCGGCCGGCATCGGTTTTGCCACAGGTGTCGCCGTCACAGCCGCGTTCTGGAACAACGCTTTCGACTGGCACGGCGGCAATGTCTATGTGAACAACAATGTGAATTTCAACAATTTCAACCGCTACAACAACTTCAACAACCGCACCAACATCGCCAACCGCACCAATACCTGGCAACACGATCCGGCGCATCGCCGCGGCGTGAACTACGCCAACAGCAACCTTCGCCAGAAATACGGCAAAGGCACGCTTGCCGGCGCCGATGCGCGGCGGGACTTCCGCGGCTTCGGCAACCAGAACGGTGTCGGCGCCAACAATCGCAACGGCGCGCTCGCCAATCGCAATGCCGGCGCCGCCAGCACGAATTTCGATCGCGGCAATATCGGCCAGGGCAATCGCGGCAATCTGGACCGCGGATCGCTCGCGCAAAGCAACCGCGGGAATTTCGATCGCGGCTCGTTCGGCCAGGGTGGGCGCGGCGGCGCGTTCGATGGCGTGGGCAGCGGCGGTCAAACGCGCCAGTTCAGCCAGCGCGGACATCAATCGATGAGCGGCGGATTCCGCGGCGCGCGTGGCGGCGGCTTCGGTCGCCGGCGCTAGGAGGACGGACATGAACAGCAAAGGCAAAACCGCAGCCATCGTCGCCACCGGGATATTGTGGCTGTTTCTCGCAGATCGCGCCTTCACGGCGGAGGCGCAACGCAGTTTCGCCACGCCGCAACAGGCCGCCGATGCGGCGGCCGACGCGATCCGCAACAACGACAACGCCGCGCTTGCGGCCATCCTCGGCCCCGGCAGCGAGACGATCGTCAGCTCCGGCGATCCGGCGGCGGATCGGCAGGAACGCCATGCGTTTCTGGATGCCTATGCCGAGTCCGTGAAGCTGGTGCATCAGGATTCCCGCCATGTCATCGTCGCCGTGGGCGAGGACGAATGGCCGATGCCCATTCCGGTCGTGAAGCACGGCTCGCGCTGGGTCTTCGACACCGCAGCCGGCAAACAGGAATTGCTCGCGCGGCGCATCGGCCGCAATGAGCTTTTCACCATCGAATCCTGTCTCGCCTATGTGGATGCGCAGCGCGAATACGCATCGGAAGATCGCGGCGATGGCGTGCTGGATTACGCTCAGAAGTTCGTAAGCACACCGGGCAAGGAAGATGGCTTGTATTGGCCGGAGAAAGCCGGCGTTCCGGAAAGCCCGTTGGGCCCATTATTCGCCGATGCGCGCGCGGAAGGTTATTCCATGGCTGGCCGGGGAACCGGCACGCCGCAGCCTTATCACGGCTACTACTACAAGATCCTCACCGCGCAGGGTCCTGGCGCGCCCGGCGGTGCTTACAGTTACATCGCGAAGGGTCACATGATCGGCGGCTTCGCGCTCGTCGCATGGCCTGCCACGTATGGCGTAACCGGAAACACGACATTCCTGGTCAATCAGGATGGCGCCGTCTTCGAGAAAGATCTCGGCCCGCACACAGCCGAGCTTGCCGCATCCATGACACGCTTCGATCCGGTGAACTGGGCGCGGACGAGAGGCACGATCGCGGAGAGATAAGATGTTCATGCGCACCGCGCTGCTGGGCGGCATCGCCGCTTTCGCTCTGATCGCATCACCGGCCTACGCGCAGCCGGTAGGATGGTATCTGGGCATCGGCGCCGGCTGGACGACACTCGATCCAGTGAAGGCGAGCCTCGGTGCGCCCTTCGGTCCCGCCAATGGCAATGTCACCTTCAGCGACACCGCCGCGGTGCATTTCGAGGTCGGCTACAAATTCACGATGCCGCTCCGGCTGGAAGTCGAAGCCCAATATGCCGACTTCGACGCCGATCATCTGAAGGTCTCCGGTCTTCCCACCACCACTCGTACCGGCGATGGCGCGGTGACATCGGTTTTCGCCAATG
>JBQCJO010000385.1:0-2338 GCA_051952735.1 Rhizomicrobium sp. | reverse complement strand
CAGCATCCACGCCGGCTCGTTCTTCTTGGCCGAGATGTATTTGACGGTGTCTTCGTTCAGCCCCTTGGGCGCACGCTCCATCTCGATATCGGTGACGAAGCCGTATTTGTACTTGTCGCCAAGCTCTGCAACTTTTTCGCGGGTTTCGATCGCAGCCATCAGGCACCTCCCGCTGCGGCGAGCGCCAGCTTGCGGCCCATCAGGCGGTTCAATGCATGCATCAGCGCATCGAGCTCGACCACGCCGTGCTCCTGTCCGAACGACACACGCAGAGCGCAGCGCGCGAGGCTTTCATCCACGCCCATCGCTTCCAGCACATGGCTGGGCGAAACCTTGCCGGACGAACAGGCCGCGCCGGAGCTGACGCAGATACCGTCGAGATCCAGCGCCATCAACGTGTTTTCGGCCTGAAGCTGCGGGATGGCGAAGCAGGAGAGATTGCGCTGCCGCACTTCGTGCGTTCCGAACACCACCGCATTCGGCTCCAGATTGCGCAGCGACTCCTCGAAATAAGTGCGTAGCGTGCCCACATGCTCGCTCTCGGCATCGAAATTCGCCTGCAGCGCGCGGGCGGCAGCGCCAAAACCGGCGATGCCCATCACGTTCTGCGTCCCGGCGCGGCGGCGCATTTCCTGCGAACCGTTGAACAGGGGCGACAACGGCGCGCCCTCGCGCACAAGCAACGCGCCCGCGCCTTGCGGGCCGCCGATCTTGTGCGATGCCAGCGAGAGATAATCCGCACCCCAGGCGGAGAACCGCACCGGACTGTAACCGCTCGACACCGCATCCACATGCAGCAGCGAACCTTCGCTGCCTTCCTTGCGCAGGATTTCTGCAAGCCCCGCCACATCCTCGATCACGCCGGTCTCGTTGTTGACGAAGATCAGCGAGACAAGAACGCGTCCCTTTCCGTTCATCAGCAAGGACCGGAACGTCAGCGGATCGATGCGGCCATGCTCGGTCACCGGCACGATGGTGAGCACAAGGCCTGGCGTTCTCTCGGCCAGCTCGCGCGCCACCGACAACACGCTGTCATGTGCCGTCGCCGCCACGAACAGTCGCGTAATCCGGTTCTCCGCATCCAGCGCACCGGCAACCGCGCCACGTAGCGCAAGTGCATTCGCTTCTGTGCCGCCGCTGGTGAAGATCACGTCGCCCGGCTTGGCGCCCGCGAATGCCGCGACCTGCTCGCGTGCGTCTTCAACCAGCTTGCGCGCAGCGCGTCCGGCGGCGTGAACGGATGACGGATTCCCCGAAAGCTCCAGCGCGCGCAACATCGCGGCCTTCGCTTCCGGACGGAGTGGCGCCGTCGCATTGTGGTCGAAATAAATCATCGCAACAAAACTCAGGCGGCCTGTGCCGGTTCGTCCGCCTTTTCGTCCTGTTTCAACTCGCACGGCTTGGTGCGGCCGAGAATGCGCTTCTCCACCACATCGGCCAGCGTCACCGACGACAGGAAAACGTGAATCTGTCGGCCGAGTTCTTCCCATAGATCGTGCGTCACGCAACGCGTCGTCGTGCCGGTGCAACCTTTCGGGCTGCCGGGACGGCAGCGTGTGGCCGTGATCGGCTCATCCACCGCCATGATGATGTCCGCAATGCGCACTTCGGCGGACGGACGCGACAGGCGATAGCCGCCGCCCGGACCGCGCACGCTCTTCACCAGCGCGCCGCGGCGCAGCTTTGCGAACAACTGCTCCAGATACGAAAGCGAAATTTCCTGGCGCTTTGCGATTTCCGCGAGTGACACAGGGCGATCGCCACCCGCATGCGCGGCCAGATCGGCCATCGCCATCACCGCATAACGTCCTTTTGTACTGAGTCTCATTACTGCCTCCTGAGCCGGAAGTGCGCTTTTGGCTTGCTTTTTTGCCCCCCTGCCGTGGTAACAACGGGGCCAAGCCGGTGCGCGCCCGGCAGTTCCTGCTGCGCTGCATATAGATTTCCCGAGCGCCACGGTCAAGAATTAGCCGCAATGCCCGTCCACCCGAAAATCAACTATCTGAAATAAAAAGGATTTTTCGGGGCCATGGCCATGTTTATTTCCGACTACTGCCCTGCATTTTCCGCAAGGACCGAGAGACTCACCGACCATGCCTGACATCATTCTTCCGGGTCCTGCGGGGCGCATCGAAGTCCGCTACCAGCGCCAGAAAGCGCCGGGCGCCCCCATGGCGCTGGTGCTGCATCCGCATCCGCAGTTCGGCGGTACGATGAACAACCCGCTGGTCTACGACCTCTTCCACATGTTCCACCGCCTAGGTTGCACGGCGGTCCGCTTCAACTTCCGCGGCGTGGGCCGCAGCCAAGGCACATTCGATTCCGGCGCGGGCGAACT
>JBQCJO010000384.1:0-2352 GCA_051952735.1 Rhizomicrobium sp. | reverse complement strand
CTCGAAGAAGCGCTGGTCGGCTTCGGCGATCAGGGGCGGCGGCAACAGGCCGGACGCGTCGGCGATCATGCCGTCTTCCGAAACGACCGCGTAGCCTTCGATGCGCATCGCTCAAGCCGTTGCGCGGTCCATGTCCACGGTGGCTTTGAGACTATCGAGATCGCGATAGATCGTGACCACCGCGAGCGTCTTGCCGCCTTTGCGGAAGCGCAGCAGGCAATCCTTCTTTTTGATATCGCCTTCGATCTGGATGTCGTCCCATTTTTCGGCGTGACCGACATAGTTGATCGGCACGTCGTAATGCTGGCTCCAGAAGAAGGGCACGGCATCGAACTTCGTAGGCTCGCCCATCATGTTGAGCGCGGCCGTTTGTCCCTGGCGCTCCGCGACAACCCAATGCTCGACACGAATGTTTTCGCCGGTGTGTGGATCGGGCCAGCGCGCGATGTCTCCCGCGGCATAGATTTCCGGTACGCTGGTCTGCAGGTATTCGTTGACCGTCACGCCTTTGTCGAGTGCAAGGCCTGCATGTTCGGCCAGTGCGAGGCGCGGGCGCACGCCGACACCCATCACGACCAGATCGGCTTCGAGCGTTTCGCCGTTCTTCAGCGTGACCTTCTTGTCCGCGATGGCGGTAACGGTGTTGCCGAGATGAAAGTTGACGCCATTCTCTTCGTGCAAGGCGCGGATGAAATCGCCCATGTCCTTGCCGAGGATACGCTCCATCGGACGATCTTCCGGCGCGACGACATGCACTTCGAGTTTGCGCGCGCGCAACGAGGCCGCGGCTTCGAGGCCGATGAAGCTTGCGCCGATCACGACGGCACGCTTGGCATCTTTCATATGTTCGATGATGGCGCGGGAATCCGCGAAGGTGCGCAGCACATGGACGTTGGACTGCTTGGAGCCGGGAAAATCCAGCCGCACCGGCTCCGCGCCGGTGGCAAGCAACAGGCGGTCGTAACCAAACGTCTCGCCTTTCGCGGTGACGACCTGCTTCTTCTTCGTGTCGAGGGAGACGACATCGGTGTTCAGGCGCAGGTCAATCTTGTTGTCTTTGTAGAAGGCTTCGTCGCGCAGCGGCATCCAGTCTTCCGGCGCGTTGCCCGCGAGATAGTCCTTCGACACATTCGGACGATCGACGGGCAGATCGGAATCGTTGCTGAGCATGGTGATGCTGCCCGCGAAGCCGCGCCGCCGCAGCATTTCGGCCGCCGCGAAGCCTGCTGCGCCGCCGCCGACAATGACGATGGATTTGGGCGCGGAGGATGGCGGCTTGCAATCCGGGTTCTTCGCGTCGTTCTTCTCGCGAACGAAAATTTTTCCGTCCTTTCGTTCAACCTTCCATGTGGCGAGCGCGAACGTCGCCGGCGCGCAGGTGGCTTCGCCTGTTTTCAGGCTGAAGCAGGCGTGATGCCAGGGGCATCGCAGCGTATCGCCGACGATCAGGCCTTCCGCGAGCGGTCCGTGATAGTGGCTGCAATGTGCATCGATGGCGAAGATGCCGTCCTTCGTTTGCGCCAGCACGACTTCCGCATCGCCGACATGGCCGAGAAGCTTTCCATCCACCAAATCCGAGGGCGCAACGCCTTTTGTCAGATCGGGACCTGCGGGCGGAGCATTTTCATCGGCCATCGTCATCTCCTCTATGCGCATTAGACGGCGGGCCGGCAGAACCGTTCCGCAACGGCATCTTGACGGCTCGCGCAAGGCAAGGACAGTGCGCGGTAAGCGCTATTTCCGGAGACAATATCCATGCCGTTGCCCAAGGTTTTCGAAGGCCGCCTGCGCCTTCCCGTGATCGGATCGCCGCTCTTTATCGTGTCCGGACCGGAGCTTGTCATCGCCCAGTGCAAGGCGGGCATCGTGGGATCGTTTCCGGCGCTGAATGCGCGGCCGGAGCCTGTGCTGGAGGAATGGATCATCCGCATCAAGTCCGAACTGGCGCAGTGGGAAAAGGAAACCGGCAAGGAGGCCGCGCCGTTTGCCGTGAACCAGATCTGTCATACGTCGAACGACCGGCTGGCGCATGACAATGAAGTGTGCCGCCGCCAGGAAGTGCCGATCATCATCACCTCGCTGCGCGCGCCCAAGGAAGTGGTGGAGTCGACGCATTCTTATGGCGGTGTTGTGTTCCACGACATCATCAACATCCGGCATGCGAAGAAGGCGGTGGATGAAGGCGTGGATGGACTCATTCCGGTTTGCGCCGGCGCGGGCGGACATGAGGGCGTGATGTCGCCTTTCGCGATGGTGGCGGAGTTGCGCAAGTTCTGGGACGGGCAGATTGCGCTCTCCGGCTCCATCGCGAACGGGCGCTCGATCCTCGCGGCGCAGGCGCTCGGCGCCGAT
>JBQCJO010000383.1:0-15651 GCA_051952735.1 Rhizomicrobium sp. | reverse complement strand
CCCAATTGCGCGAGGCGCTCGCTGCGCCGCGCTTGGAGCGCGCCATCGGCGTCATCTACCGGCCGGAAACGGAATTGCAGAGTCATTATTTCCGCGCCGTGCTGGCCGAGCAGTTCGATGCGTTCGTCTGGTTCGATAAAACCTGTGCGATCACGCCGCTCGGAGAGAACATCCCCGAGACGGGCATCGATACTTATCCGTTCGGGCTTTAAGGCCGATTGCGTTCGATCTCGACACCGGCGGATTCCGCGCCGGGGAGGGCGTGAAGCTTTTCCACCCGCACGCGTGCGGATTTCACGCGGCTATCGTCGAAGCTGGTCTCCGCGATCCGCTCGGCCAGCGTTTCAGCCAGGTTGATGTGGCCCGCATTGATGATAGCGCGGATACGCTGCTCGATGCTGGCGTAATCCACCACCTTTTCGAGTTTGTCTTCGACCGCGATCACGTCCTCGACCGCCAGATCGACATTGATGCGCACCGGCTGAAGCTTGCCTTGCTCGTGTCCGTACACACCGATATGGGCGAGAATTTCGAGATTGCGGATAAAGACATGGCGAAGACCGCGCGCGGCGTCAGCGATGCGAAGCGACTGGATTTTGCTGGTGCTGCTCATGTCATTCCACCACGTTCACGTCGGGCGTTTTCCACGCCAGATGCTGACCGCCATCCACCGCGATCATCTGTCCGGTGACCGATGGGGCATCCAGAAGATAACGCACCGCGTCGCAAATATCCTGCGGCTCGGCCCCCGATTTGAGCATAGTGGCCTCGCGTTGACGGCTGAAATCCGCCTCACTCTGGCGCGCATTGCGCATGGTGGGGCCAGGACCCACCGCATTGACGCGGATACGCGGCGCCAGCGCCTGCGCCAGCGTGGTGTTCAGCCAATAAAGTCCGGCCTTGCTCAGGCTGTAGGAGAGGAATTGCGGCGTCGGCTTCAGGACACGCTGGTCGATCAGATTGACGATCGCGCCTTTCATGTTGAAGGGAAGCTGCCTGGCGAAAGCTTGCGCGAGGACAAACGGCGCACGGAGGTTCACCTCCATGTGCTTGTCCCAGCTTTCGCGCGTGGCATTCGTCCATTCGTCGTTTTCGAACAGCGACGCGGAATTGATCAGCGCCGTGATCGGCCCAAGCTCTTTCGCTGCGCGCGAAACCAGTTCGGCGCTTTCGCTTTCGCGCATCAACTCGGCCTTGAGCAGCGCAACCTTCACACCCGCGGTGCGCGCGTCCTCGCAGGTCGCGCGCGCTTCCTTTTCGGAGGAATTATAATGCAGCGCGATGTTCCAGCCGTGCCGCGCCAGGTCGAGCGCGATGGCGCGGCCCAGCCGCTTCGCCGCGCCGGTGATGAGAACGGTCTTGATCCGGTCTGCCATGCGTCCCGTATAGCACGCGGCTCAGACGACGAAGCCCACGACTTTCTTGACGTCGTGCATGATCGGCTCCGCCACCGCGCGGGCCTTCTCGGCGCCCGATCGGAGGATGCGGTCGATCTCGGTCTCGTCCGCCATCAACCGGCGCATCTCGTCCGCGATCGGCTTCAGTTTTTCCACCGCCAATTCCGCCAGCTCGTTCTTGAAGCCGGAGAATTGCTGACCCGCGAACTGCACGATCACGTCCTTCATCGGCTTGTCGGAGAGACCCGCATAGATGTTCAGCAGGTTCTCCGCCTCCGGCCGTCCTGCGAGACCCTTCTCGTTTTCCGGCAAGGGATGAGGATCGGTCTTGGCGCGGCGAATCTTGTTCGCGATCGTATCGGCATCGTCCGTGAGGTTGATGCGCGAATTGTCGGACTCGTCCGTCTTGGACATTTTCTTGGCGCCGTCTCGCAGGCTCATCACGCGCGTGCCCGGCCCGGTGATCACCGGTTCGGGCAGCGGGAAGTAATCCGGCACGCCGTAGTCGTTGTTGAACTTCTGCGCGATGTCGCGCGCCAGCTCGAGATGCTGTTTCTGGTCCTCGCCGACCGGAACATGCGTCGCCTTGTAGACGCAGATGTCCGCCGCCATCAGCACCGGATAGGTGTAGAGACCAACCGATGAGCGTTCCTTGTGCTTGCCGCTTTTCTCCTTGAACTGGGTCATGCGATCCAGCCAGCCGAGGCGCGCGACGCAGTTGAAGATCCACGCAAGCTCCGCGTGCTCCTTCACCATGGATTGCGCGAAGATCGGCGTGTTCTTCGGATTGACGCCCGACGCGATATACGCCGCCGTCACTTCGCGCGTCGCGCGCGTGACGTCCTTGGGCAAGGCGTAACCGGAATCCTGCGTCAGGGCGTGCATGTCCACGACGCAGAAGAAGCAGGGCATCTCGTTCTGCATGCGCACCCAGTTCTTCAGCGCGCCCAGATAATTGCCGAGGTGCAGCGTATTTGTCGGCTGCATGCCGGAGAGGACGAGTTGCTTGTGGGTGCTCATAACGGGTGCCTTTCGAGGGCGGCGTTATGCCCGCAAAGGCTCCCGGCCTTCAAGGGCTTCCTCGTCCAGCACTTTCAGAAGCCGTTCTTCCACGTTTTTCAGCCGGTCCTTGTGGGTGATTTTGTGGCCGAAGCCGTCGCGCACATAGAAGACGTCGATGGCCCGCTCGCCATAGGTGGCGACGATGGAGGAGGAGATAGAAAGCCCGCTTTCGAACAATGCCTGCGTGACGTCGTAGAGGAAGCCCTGCCGGTCGAGGCCTTCAACTTCGACAACCGTGGCGGTGGTGGACGCTTCGTTGTCGAAGCCCACACGCGGGCGGATTTTGAACGCCGCCACGCGCTTCTTGCGCGCGGGCCGCTGCGCCAGAACGCGCTTCGGCGACGTCTCGCCGGACAATGTCTTCTCGATGGTCTGGCGCAACCGTGCCAGCCGCGACGGATCGGCGAAGGTTTCGCCTTCCGCGTCCTGAATCCAGAACACATCCAGCGCGAAACCGTCGCTGGTGGTGAAGGCTTTCGCATCCACGATGGAGCCGCCGGAGACGGCAATGGCCCCCGCAAGCTTGGAGAAGAGGCCGGGATGGTCCGGCGTATAGATCGTCACTTCCGTGGCCGCACGCGTCGCATCGCTTTGCGTCAACATAGAAAGCAGCTCGCCGCTCGCATCGGCGCGCACCATCAGCCGTGCCTGCCGCTCATACGCGGCATCGTCGAATGCGAGCCAATAAGGATCGTAGTGGCGGGACAACACATGATCGCGCGTGGACGACGGCAGATCGCCGAGTTGTTCGCGCAGTTTGGCCTTCGCGGTCTCGATACGTGCCGCGCGGCCCGGCGAGGCATCGCCGCCAGACATCAAGGCTTCGGCTTCGTAGTAAAGCTCGCGCAGCAACTGGCCCTTCCAGCCGTTGAACACGCCAGGCCCGACGGCGCGAATATCGGCAACGGTCAGGATGAGCAGCAGGCGCAGAAGCTCCGGCGATTGGACGGCGGCTACGAAGTCGCGAACCGTCTTGGGATCGGAGAGATCGCGCTTCTGTGCCGTGTCGCTCATCACGAGGTGATCGCGCACGAGAAATACGACGGCGGCGGTCTCCGCCGGCGAAAGCCCCAATCGGGGGCAAAGACTTTCGGCGATGTTCGCACCGACAACCGAATGATCGCCGGGCAGGCCCTTGCCGATGTCATGCAGCAGGATCGCGACATAGAGCGCCGCGCGCGACTGCACGCGTTTGATGACCTCGGTCGAAAGCGGATGCTCTTTCTTCAACTCGCCACGCTCGATGGCGGCGATGTTGCCGACAGCGCGGATCAGGTGCTCATCCACCGTGAAATGGTGATACATGTTGAACTGCATCAAGCCGACGGCATGGTCGAATGCGGGAATGAAGCGGCCGAACACGCCGGCTTCGTTCATCCAGCGCAAGGCGCGCTCCGGATCGCGGCGCGAAGTGAGGACCTCCAGGAAGAGCCGGTTCGCTTCCGGATCGTTCCGCAGCTTCTCGTCGACCAGATCGAGCGAACGGGTGATCGTGCGCAGCGCCGCCGGATGCACATCCACGCCTTTCGCGTCCGCCGTGTGGAAGATGCGGATGAGATTGACGGGGTCGCGCCGGAACGCATCCTCCGGCGCATTCAGGCGGCCGCTCTCGACGAAGAAGTCCTCGGCGCCGGTGCGCGGTTTCAGGAAGCCCGGCAGAAGCCGCGCCAAGGACGGCTTCGGTTTCCTGTTCTGCTCTTCCAGCGCGGCGCAGAAGATGCGGGTGAGATCGCCAACATCCTTGGCGACGAGGAAGTAGGCTTTCATGAATTTCTCGACCGCGCGGCGTGGGGATTCGCCGGTGAAGCCCATGCGCGCGGTCAGGTCTGGCTGGACGTCGAAGGAAATGCGCTCCTCCGCACGGCCGACGAGATAGTGCAGCCTGACGCGCACATCCCACAAGAAGGCCTCCGCCTGCTGGAAGGTCTGCAGTTCTTCGCGTGTGTAGACTTCGCCGACAAGATCGGCGGTGTCGTCGGTGTGGTAGACGTATTTGCCGATCCAGTAGAGCGTCTGCAGATCGCGCAACCCGCCTTTGCCTTCTTTGACGTTGGGCTCAACCAAGTAGCGGCTCTCGCCCTGGCGCATGTGCCGTTGGTCGCGCTCCGCGAGTTTCGCTTGCACGAAGTCCTGACCCGAGCGCGCATCGGCCTCATCCCAGAATTGTTTGCGCATCTGGTCGAAGATCGTCTGGTCGCCCCACAGGAAGCGCGCTTCCAGCAGTGCCGTTTTGATCGTCACATCCTGCTTGGCCAGGCGCGCGCATTCCGCCAGCGAGCGCGTTGCATGCCCAACTTTGAGCCCCAAGTCCCACAGCATGTGCAGGATGAACTCGATGACGCTCTCACCCCAGGGCGTCTCTTTGTAAGGACGCAAGAACAACAGATCGACGTCAGAGAACGGCGCCATCTGCCCGCGGCCATATCCGCCCGTTGCGATGATGGCGATGCGCTCCGCCTGTGTTGGATTCTGTGCGTAGTAGAAATGCTTGGTCGCGAAGTCGTAGAGGACTTGCAGCAGCGTATCCTGAACGGCGGACAGCGCATGCGCCGCCGCCAGGCCCTGCATCTCGCCATTGTCCACGCGCGCTTTGACCTGCGCGCGGGCTTCATTGAAAACGGATTTTATCTCGGCAAGTGCGACTTTGCGCAGCTTCGCGGAGTCGGAATTGGCATGGGCAAGTGCCGTGAGATCGCGCCGCAGCGCGTCGCCGTCGAGCAGATCAATTCGAAGAGGGGACTGAATGCCCAAAATTCACCTTGCCTTGCCAGAACCGCATAGAAAGGCGCGGTCCTGGCAAAGGCAAGGAACGAAACTGCCTAAACTTTGGTCTGCAGCGGCACCAATGGCTCATTCGCCAGCCAGCGGTTGAAAATGCCCGCCAGCGCGCCGCCAACCAGCGGCGCCAGCCAGAATGCCCAAAGCTGGGACACGGCCCATGTGCCCTGGAAGATCGCCACGCCCGTCGAACGCGCCGGGTTCACCGAGGTGTTCGTCACCGGAATGGAAATGAGATGGATCAGCGTCAGTGCCAATCCGATTGCGAGCGGCGCGAAGCCCGCCGGTGCCCGCGGCGATGTCGATCCGAGGATGACAAGCAGGAACATGAAGGTCATCACCACTTCGCAGATCAGCGCCGCTTCCAGCGAGTAGCCTTGCGGCGAATGTTCGGCATAGCCGTTCGACGCGAAGCCGCTGGCGGCTGGATCGAAACCCGCGCTGCCCGAAGCGATGGAATAAAGCACCGCGCCCGCCACAATGCCGCCCGCGACTTGCGCCACCCAGTAGGGGATCATATCGCTGTTCGGTATGCGGCCCGCTGTGAAGACGCCGAGCGTGACGGCCGGATTGAAGTGGCCGCCGGAGATATGCCCGAACGCATAGACGCCGGTCACGACCGTGAGGCCGAAGGCGAGCGCCACGCCCGCATAACCGATCCCGATATCGGGCAACGCCGCAGCAAGCACCGCGCTGCCGCATCCGCCCAACACAAGCCAGAACGTGCCGATGAACTCGGCCGCAAGTTTGCGTGTCATGTCCATGTCGAAAATCCCTCCCTGTCCGCAACGAATGCGAATCGCGCTCGACCCGGAAAGGTTACACCCGCGATGCGGCTATAGGGACGAAGGGCATGGGCGGCGGCAATGGCACTTTCGGCCAATAGCCGCCGCCGCGCTTCTATAGCGGAACGTAATTTGGAGTTCCTTTGACGCGCTCTATCCAGCGTTGGATGGCGGGGTAGCGGCTGAGGTCGAAGCCGCCTTCGCCGGCGCAATGGGTGTAGCCGTAGAGCGCAATATCGGCGACCGAATAGCGTTCCCCTGCGAACCAGTCGTTCTTCGCAAGATGCTGCTCCATCACGCCGAGCGCCGCGTTGCCGCGCTCCATCAGCATTGGCCATTCGCCTTTGCGGCGTTCCTGAATCTCTGGCGTGCCGTAGCCTTTGATGAAGCGCGCGACGGCGATGTAAGGCTCGTGGCTGTATTGCTCGAAGAACATCCACTGAAGCGCCTGCGCGCGGCCCCAGGCATCGGCCGGCTGCAGCGGCGTGCCTTCGCTCAAGTGCCAGATGATCGCGCCGCTCTCCGGCAGGAAGCGGCCATCGTCGAGTTCCAGCAGCGGCACGCGCCCATTGGGGTTCTTGGAAAGAAATGCCGGCTTACGGGTCGTGCCGTCATGGAGCGGATAGTCTTCGAACTTCAGCGGCACACCCGCCTGATGCGCGGTGAGGCGCACTTTGTAGCAATTTCCGGAGATCGGCATTTGGTGAAGGATCGGCATGGGTGTCCCCTTGATGGCGGCGCGGACAATGCCCGATTCATCCATGCGTGCTCCGCGTCCCCCTTCCGCGAAAAATCCGGAAGCGGGAATGCCTTGATTTCACGGGCCTTTCAAAAAACGCATGCCCCTGTCGCAATCAGCGGGGAACCGGAGTTCCTACCTTTGCATTTGTTTGTCGGGGAGCGGCCGAGCCGCGACATTTGCCTGGAGGAATTCCATGAAATTCATTCATCTCGCGGCCGCCGCGGTTTTCATCGGCGGCGCTGCCGGTTTCATCTGGCCCGCGCATGCAGAGTCGCTGCCGATGGACACACCCATCACGGTGAACGGTATCGAGACGGCCTGCAGCGGCATCGGCGATGCGCCGAAAGAGAACCCGCTGTGGAAGACCTATCCGGTCCGCGTCGAGTTTTCGAATGGCGGCGCACAATATCTGTCCGGCGCGCATGTGACGTTGAGCGAAGGCGGAAAGACACTGACCTCGTTCGACTGCTCCGGCGCATGGGTCCTGTTCAAGAACCTGAAGCCGGGTGCCACCTACAAGGTCGCGGCCACGATCACTGGCCAGCCCGCGGGCGAGAAGAGCACCACCTTCACACCGCCGGCCAGCGGGCAGAAGCGCGTGGTGATCCAGTATCCGGTCGCGCCCGGCCAGTAACGCAGTTTCCAAAAAGCAACGGACGGCGGGAGCGATCCCGCCGTCCGTTCTGTTTCAAACTCGAAGCTCTCTTAGAGGGCCTTGAGGTTGACGGCCTTCGCGCCACGCGCATCCGGCTGGATGTCGAACGTGACCTGCTGGCCTTCGTTCAGCGTGCGCAGACCGGCAGCCTGCACGGCCGTGACGTGCACGAACACGTCCTTGCCGCCGCCTTCCGGCGAGATGAAGCCAAAGCCCTTGGTCGTATTGAAGAACTTCACAGTTCCAGTCGTCATTTCAGTCTTCCACTTTAGTGATTTCACGCGCGGCGAGATGCCGTTCGTGAACGCTGGCGACTTCTCATCGGGGAAGGTATTCGACTGTCTCGTCCGGGCGCGCACACAAGGCGGGCAGGGATTCAAACAACGAGTGCGCTTCTTCCGTAACGGGACGCCGTCCGCGTTCGGCCCCTATACGCGCCTTGGGGGCAAAGAGCAATCTGACGGCCCTTTGCCGGCGGAGTTTGCCCTCTGCGGCTGGTCAGGAATCGCGTTAACGTTCAGGGATGGAGCAGACCGCCGCGCATATGCCGGACGCCTTCACCCACATTCGCCTGATCCTGGGCTTTGTGGTGTCCCTGAGCCTGGCGCGGCTGCTGACCGGGCTTGCCCGCTTTGTGCAGCATCCCGAGAAGCTGAAGCCCGATGCCGTTCATCTTTTATGGGTGGCGTCGGTTCTCATCCTGCTGGTGCATTTCTGGTGGTGGGAGTTCTGGCTGGGCGCCATCGCCACCTGGACCTTCGCGCTCTATGCCTTCCTGCTGCTCTTCGCCTTCCAGCTCTTCGCGCTCACCACGCTGCTCTTTCCGGACAACATCGCCGAGTATGCCGGCTACGGCGATTACTTCATGCAACGCCGCGCGTGGTTCTTCGGATTGCTGGCGAGTGTGCAGGTATTCGACATGGGCGACACGCTGATCAAGGGCGCCAACCACGCCAGCCAATACGACTGGACGTATTGGGCGCAGGATGGCGGCACGTTCCTCGCCGCGATCCTCGCCATCTTCATCGCGAACCGCACCTATCAGCTCGCGTTCGTCACCGTGAACCTGATGGTGCAGATCTGGTTCATCGCCAGCGCGTTCAGCACCCTGCAGTAGCAAATAAGGTTCCCACCAGGTTCCCGCGGGAGCACAGGCCGCGGAACGCCGTTGTCTCTGTCAGAAGGGCCAAAGACGGAGACAAGCCATGAAGAACAAGAAGACGTTCCTGGTGCTTGCGGCCGCCGGCTTGATCGGCATCGGCGCGGGCCTCGCCTTCACCGGCAGCGCTTCGGCGCAAACCGTTCAGCGCCATTGCAGTGCCTATGGATGCTGGCGGGTGGATTGCTTCAATGACGGCAGTTGCCGCCGCGTGTGGGACGAGAACCGCTATTACCGCCGCCACTACAGTGAGACGGCCTATGACGTTCGCCGCGCGAACGGCCATTACGACGGCAATCGCTGGATCGAGCACAACCAGAACCATCGCCGGTCATGGGAGTGCGATGAGGATGGCGACAGCTGCCACTGGGTATATCAGTCGTATTAGTGAAGGCGGCATGCGCGAAGCGGGCCCGTCCATCCGGCGGGCCCGTTTTCGTTTGCGCTCAGCCTTTGACGACGATGCGGCGCGGCTTGCGCGCCTTGGGCGCGACCTCGCCCACGTCGGTGGACGATGCGCGGTCGGCTTCTTCCTTCGCCAGGCGCAGCGCGCGCAGCTTGGCGGTCTTGGCGTCGGTGGCGGCGCGCTCGCGCGCGAGTTCGTCACGCACGAGCTGGTCGCGCCGTTCGGCAGCCTGGAAATGATTTTGCGCGCGGGTGCGCGCGATGTTTCGTTCTGCGGGGGATCTCGTGTCGGCCATGCCTTCTCCTTTGCCGGAGGTTTCTGAAAAAGATGGACGGCGGAGTTTCCCCGCCGTCCATTTCGTCAGATCAGGCGGACTTGAGATTGACGGCCTTGGGGCCGCGCGCATCCGGCTGCACTTCGAACGAGATCTTCTGACCTTCGTTGAGCGAGCGCATGCCGGCCGCTTCCACGGCGGAGACGTGCACGAACACATCCTTGCCGCCGCCTTCCGGCGAAATGAATCCGAAGCCCTTGCTGGTGTTGAAGAACTTCACGGTACCGATCGTCATTGGGTAGTTTTCCTGTAGTCATTGAGTTTCCGCGCGCGCGACATCGAGCGAACGGACGCGGGAAAAACGGACATCAGGTTTCAAGAAGTCTTCGGCTGGTTCGGCGCGCGTTCGAAGCGGGTCGTATCAACAGGAGCGCTTCGTCTGACGAGGACGTAAGAACCACGTGCCCGTAATATAGGTGTTGTCCGTGTGGATTACAACGAAGGCGCGAAAAACCGGGGATTTTCGGGCATTTTCGCGATTAGTTCCGCACCGCGACGATCTCGATTTCGCCCAGTGGTTCCTTTGCCTCGATCACCTCGCCCTGCCGCGCGCCGATGAGGGCGGCGGCGAGGGGCGAGCGGAAACTGATTAATCCTTTCGCCGGATCGGCTTCATCGACGCCCACGATGCGAAAGCGCTGCTCGCGTCCCTTGCGCCGAATGACGACGCCGCTGCCGAAAGCGATGTCGTCGCCGGCGCCGCGCGTCACGACCTCCGCCGTCGACCGCTGATGCACCCAGTAGCGCAGATCGCGCGCGAGCGTTTCGCGCAGCAGTGGATTGGTTTCGGACGCCAGCGCCGCTTCGATGCGCGCGACATGGCCCTCGATCTGCGACAGCCCTTCGGGCGTCACGAGGTTCGGGCCTTCCTCCACCATGCGCTCCGGCGGCGCGGCGGACTCGGCGGTTTCTTTCACGAAGGCGCGGGACATGGCCCTGTCATAACACCTGGGTCCCACCGCCCGCCGAATTGAATGCCGATTTTTTCGATCCTGCTTTCGCTTAAACCCAACATCTTGTGATTCGGAGGCGGGCAGGGCATTCGTTTTCACGGTTGTCGCATCCCCCTCCCTCTTTCTCCTTTTTCCCGGAAACACCCGCGCGAGGCGCACCTCTCCCCGCTGCCGGACCCGGGTCTCCCCACGGGTTTCGGCGCAAATCGGACTCCAAGCAGGATAAGAACAAAACAGGAACAAGTCAAGCGGCGATATCAGCCCCGGTGGAACGCGTTCCAGATCGCGCCGCCGACGATGCCGCCGGCCAGCCCAACGCCCGCGGTGACGCCGACGAGGATCGCCGCGCGCACCGGATCGAACGCCTCGATCCGGTAGACCGGCGCGATGAAGTGAATCCAGAGCACGAAATCGATCAGCTTCTGCGCGAAGCCGGTGGCGACGAGCGCCGCCCAGCAGGCGTGAAACAGCGCAAGGAATATCGCGAACACAAGACCGAGTTTGAACGGATTGACCATGCCCATGCCCTCCTTTGGTTCGCGCGAGTGTGCCGCGCGGCGCGAAGGCGGCGTTGAGGCGGATCAACAGCGGCAATGCGGCGGCCGCCGCGCAAATCCTGGCGGCGCCGTTCGTTCATCCCGATGAACGGGGTGTGTTCCGCGCGCTCTGCACCCGCATCACAACTTTGCCCCAAAACGGTAACCCGGAACTGCGGAACGGGAGCCAGCGAAACCGCGTCATTCGCGTGGGAGACGGGCGAAGCGTTGAGAAGACAAAACGGAGACGCGTAATGAAACACGTTCTGAAAACAACCGCTCTTGCCGGCCTGCTGGGCCTTGGCGCCGTCGTCGCGGCGACGGGCTCGGCCTCGGCGGCCTACACCACCACGCGCTGCTTCGGCGATTCCTGCCGCGTCGTGCGTTGCGATGACGACGGCGATTTCTGCCGCACGATCTCGCGCTACGACCGCGATAGCTATCGCCGCCACTATTACACCGGCAGCGCTTATTGGCGCGATCGCGATTACCGCAACCATCGCTCATGGGTCTGCGATGAAGACGGCGACCGCTGCCACTGGTCGTATTACTAGCGGACGCGCGGGCTGACCCGCCGCACGAAACAGAAAAGGGCGCGATTCCCTCGCGCCCTTTTTCGCGCGCGAAGCGCGCCTTCGGCCGCGAACAGCTAAAGGCCTGGCGCGGCGTGTCCGACGGCTCCCCGCAAGCCGAGCTCGATTTCAAGTTCTACCGCCAGGCGACAAACAAGATCGGCGGGGTGTCGGAGGAGGCGGGGAAGTTTTTGAGAAGGTTCTTCTAGCGGCACGTTACGCTGACATCAAATTTCAGACTGCTGGGCATAGCCCTCTGCGAACTTTGTGTCTGAGGCCGTTAGCCTTCATTCGTCACTCACTTTGCAAGAAGCTGGCCGGAGATATTCCTTCAATCAAGCCAGTCGCTTCTTTTGCTGACGCCCATATATCAACGTTGTTCCAACGTTCTTCAAACTGAAATGCCGAGCCGTCATGTGCAGTCGGCACTAATAAACATGCGGCTGCCCGATCTCTTTTGGGAATTAGTTTCCCTTCGTTTATACAATAAGAAAGCAATTCAGAGGCTTTTGCCAAATTACTGTTTGCCGCTTCTGCTAAGGCCAGATTGTAGGCTGGAAGCAACTTGTCCGCCCCTGACGCCTCTCCGTATGCGCGATTTAGTACACGGAGTGCACCGACATACTTGCCAAGACGAAGTAGCAGATAGCCCACGTTGTTGACTTCCATACTATCGATCTCCGCGTTCAGCTTCTCGACACAATCTGCATAGAAGGTCGCGGCTTCGACATCGCGGTCTCTGATATAGGCGTCGTACATCTCGCGGACGTGCGCACGGGCCGCCCTGTTTCTGAAACGGGCATTCTCCGATTTTGCTAACCTGCCGAGCAATTCGTCCGTTGGAACGGCTTTAACTGTTGCGGTGCTGAATGTGAGCGAACCGCCTGCTGCCTCAACCACGGGCCGCAAGTCTTCGAAGTGCCTCGACGCCCTGTCTCCATCTGGCGAGCCTGTACGCTTCGCGAACCAGCTAACCGAGGTTTTGGTCCAAGGTAAAATCACGCCGACAGCACGCAGTGGAATCTCTTCCATTCCACGTGCGTTTAACATCGTCATATAAATGCGAAATAGAGAATTAGGCGCTCCCGCATATGGATCGCTCGTTTCGCTATCAAATTTCGCAACAAAGGAGCGCCATTCGGCAAGAGACTCATCTGATTGAATGATCGCTGCCTCGTTGGAGGAGGTTAGTGCTTCAATTCCCTCAAATTCTGCAATCTTCGACATTAAGGCTATGGAAAAGAAGCCATCTGCCGTCACTCGTAAAAATGGCAATGGAACCTTTTTCTCTCTAGCGAAGTATTTTGCGTAAATTTTGTCCAGCGTGTCTCCTTCAAAACAAATCTTGCCGTCTTTTTCACTAAGAAGCCCATCGTTCACAAATCGAGTGAGAGACGTATTTAACTCATCGATATCTAACTTCTCGTTTCTTTCGGCGATGCGTTCGATGTCGATTATTTGCTGCAGCGTCGCGCCACCTTCTACCGAACAAAATGGCTGTATAGATCGCAATTCAGCTGCAGACAGGTGTCGAATAGCTCTTATCGTTTGCCGCTTATGAAGAGCCTGTCCCGACACCAGTTCGTTCTGAACATCCTCGAGAACAGCCAGATCGAGCGACATTTTGGAAGCATGTCCCTGCTGGACCCGTTTGAACATGGAATGGCATAGCAATTGGACTTCATAAGGACGTCCTGAAGTCAGGGTATGAATCTCCCTCAGAATATCAGGCTCATCGAATGGGAAAAAATCCGATGGTACCCTTTCGCTAAGAAGTTCTAGCGGCTTCTGAATGCATTCAAGTGTGTCGTCTATATCGACAAAATCGCGCACTTCGATCTTCTTGAATTGGCGCACGATTGGAGAAAAAACATCATCCATCACGGGAAACAAATTCGGTGTTCCGGCCAGCACAAATATAAAGCCCGTGGATTTTTGAATAATGTTTCTTAGTTTCTGTAAGATGCCTCTGCTATTTCCGAGAAGGTCGCATTCATCGAAGATCAAGCAGAATTTTTTGCCGGTCTCTCGAGCTATGACGTCGAGGTCCGCTGCAAACTCGTTATCTGGAAACGGGGCTTGTGATGAAGTGTCCGCAGCCATCACTCGTGCGTAAGTCGGGGGAAATAGAAAAGGCATCCATTTTGGATCTACTCTGAAATCGAAAGTGGAAGCTAAGTCTCGGAATTTTTCATAGAACTGGCCTGATGGGCCACCCAAATGACCCGCGGCGATTGCTTGCGAAATGATGGTGTCAAAAATTTTGAAGAAGAACGCGTATGACGAGCTAACGTTTTCTTCGTCAAGATCGATCCTGCAAGTAATAAACTGTTTTATCCTGGCAGTTTGATCAATGTAGTTTAGGAGGCTTGTTTTTCCGGAGGCGCGCTGTCCAACTAACGCAATATTTATGTGTCTAGGGGCTGTAAGGGCGAGGTCTAGATAATAATCAATTTCCTCTCTTTCTCGCTGCCTATCGGCGAACACCTGCATGTTCGTAACTGGATTGGCGAAATCATAAGGGTTGAATAGCTCAGACATGCGCGCTCCCGCACTGTTCTCTTTCGCCTAACGAGCGCAATTTTCCGCACGTGCCGAGTGCGAGGTCAGCGATGTTGACGACTGGATTAGCCTTAAGCCAAGTTTCGATCCTTAATCCGGATCCTCGCCCTGCCGGAAGATCGCGGTAGGAGAACGCTAGCCGATAGAATTCATTTATGTGATCTAAGTTCGTGTCGAGATAAGCGGAGTCCCACCACCATTGCTTACTGCAATTCTCCCAGCATTCGGTGGAAAAATGATTGCTACAAGAGATCATTATCTCTGACGTATTACGAATTTCGGCCTCTAAGTCGGAAATCATCGAAAACATAGCGGGAGGATGGAGCGCACTTTCCAAATAGGCGTCGCATCGCTCCTGTCCTATCCAATTCTGTAGTCGTGTGAGCAGATTTCTCACTAGCTGCTTTTCGTGATCGGTTATCGGACGATTGTGAGCTACGCTATTTCTAACTGGCTCAAGTTCTGCCAATAGAGATTTCAATCTCTCGTAGTCACGCTCTCCAAATGTTTTAGTAAAGGTCGATTTCCAATTATCGCGTCGCGAAATTATTTCACGCAGATCTGGGAAATCGAGATAATAAATTGGGTGAAAGCTAATGAGCCTTAGTGAAAACTGAGATCGATCGTAAGCGATTCCGCCGGTGAACTTTTGCTTCGCGGTCGGGCTTAGTTGGGACAAGTACCATTTTTCCCCAAAGGTAAGCGTCAGTTGTTCTTTGCAAAATTCTCGAAGTATGTTTTCTATCTTGAACAGTTCACTATAGCATTCGGTGTTCAGTGCTAACGAAAGCAAGTCCGACCCCTGCCAAAGAGTATGGATACTTGACCGAATATTTCGTGCTGTAAAATGTTTTTTTGGTCGCCGCTGTTTGGCTGCGGCTTTCAGCGTTCGCGTCGGGAGTTGAGTTGTCTGCAGGACGGGTTGTGCTACCCGCTCCGACTCCCAAAAGTCTTCGGCACACCCGGCCTGCTCGCCCGCTGTAGCCTTTTCCGCGAACCCTTTCCGCGCGCGGCTTTCCCGCCGTCTGGCTCCGCGCCATCCCGCACCGCGCTGAGGAAGGCGTCGTCTACGGCTTTGTCCACCGCGCTTTGTCTTGCGAACGGGTCGTCGGCGATGGCGAGTTCGGTGGCTTGCAGGCGCTTGAGTTCGTCGCGCAGGCGGGCGGCGGTTTCGAATTCGAGGTTGCCGGCGGCTTCGCGCATCTGCTTCTCCAGATCCTGGATATGCGCCTTGATGTTGTGGCCGATGAATTCGCGGCTCTCGTCGCTGAGGCCCGCATCCACCATCACGTGGTCGCGCTCATACATCGAACCCATAATATCGGCGATGTTCTTCTTCACGCTGGCGGGCGTGATGCCGTGCTCCTTGTTGTACGCTTCCTGCTTGGCGCGGCGTCGGCTGGTTTCGGCCATCGCGCGCTCCATCGAGCCGGTGATCTTGTCGGCATAGAGGATCACTTTGCCGTCCACGTTGCGCGCGGCGCGGCCGATGGTCTGGATCAGCGAGGTTTCGCTGCGCAGGAAGCCTTCCTTGTCCGCATCCAGGATCGCAACCAGCGCGCATTCGGGAATGTCGAGGCCCTCGCGCAGCAGGTTGATGCCGATGAGCACGTCAAACGCGCCGAGCCGCAGATCGCGGATGATCTCGATGCGCTCCAGGGTTTCCACGTCGCTGTGCATGTAGCGCACGCGGATGCCCTGTTCGTGCAT
>JBQCJO010000382.1:0-2952 GCA_051952735.1 Rhizomicrobium sp. | reverse complement strand
CTTCCTTGGGAATGCGGAACAGCATTGCGCTGGTTTCCGGCGAGCCGTGCACGGCGACATGCACCACGCGCGTGCCGCTCTTCTTAGCGTCGCTCACCAACGTCGCGGACGGCAACTGGAAGCTCGGCGTGCCATTGGCGGGCGCGACGTAGGCGCTGCCGAGTCCAAGCCCGCCATACGCATCGTCATCCAGCGTGTATCCGCCCGCTTTCATCATCGATGCCGGAACGGCCTCGGTGCCCTTCGCTTTCCAGGCGGATGCCGCGATCCAGTGCGGCGCGTTCTGCCCTTTTTGGAAATAGAGGATATTCACACGCTGCGGCGACTCCGCGCTGTATGCGGGGTGAAAGCCCATCAGCACGGCGCAGCCGAGCGACACGAGCACGAACACCGCCGTCATCACTTCCCAGCTTCCGCGCGCCATGGGCCGTGCCGCCAGCAGCGGCACAACCGTCATCAAGCCGAATGCCGCGGGCACGGTGAACAGCGGATGCAGCGAAAGCCCCATCAGCGTTTCACCCGAGCAAACCAGCGCCATCCACACGATCATCGCGCCGAGTGCACTAACGGCAATGGCGGTTTGTCCAACCGTCCCGTTCCATCCGCTTCGTGTGCGCGACGTTGCCAGCAGCAGGATCGCGGCAATGAAGGATGGGAAGGTGAAATATGGCGAGATGCCCGGTAGCAACGCCGCCGTCACGACGCCAAAGCCCGCCAGCCACAACCACGCCGAACTCACCGCCCCGCGCACCGTCACCATGCGCGATACCAGCAGCGCCATACCGAACACGCCGAAGCCCAGCGCCACGCGCATCGCGATGGGATAGGCATAAGTCGGATCGGGCTGGCCGGAGATGAGTTTGGCGATCTCCGCCGAGATGAAGCCCATCGCCACGCAGCCCACGATCAGTGCGGGCGGCATGAGCGCGGCAGCCAGTGTGGATTTCCACGCGAATGTTTCGCGCCGCGATGGCCAGGACGCCACGACGAGGACGAGGAACACCAGCATGGCGAACGGCAACGCCCAGCTTGCAGGAATGCGCGGCAGCATCACGCCCAGCACGCTGATATAGACGTCGTTGCCGCCCTTCAGCGCGGCATAGTCCACCTGCTCCAGCGCGCTCACCACGCCCAGCATGTTGTCGCCATGCATCTGCAAGGTCGCGCGGCTGAGATTGGACCGCGTGTCCATCGGCGTGTGGTAGTAGCGGACGTTGTCGGCGAAGGCGAAGTTGAGTGAGGGAAAGCCCTGACGGATGAACAGCGTCAGATCCGTATCGTTCGGCAGGAATTTGTAGATCTCGGCGTAGAGCGAACTCGTCGCCAGAACCGGAACGCTATGCGCGTAAAGATCGATCAGCTTGCCGTCGCCGGGGCTGGTCTGAAACAGAAGACTCTGCCCGCGCGTGCCGCGCGCTTCGACGTTCACGACAACACCGACGCGATCCTTCAGATTGGCGTCCTGCCGGAACGCATTGGCGCCCAGCAATCCCGCTTCCTCGCCATCGGTGATCACCGCGATCACCGGATGCTTGCTCGGCGCGTTCTTTGTTTTCAGCGCACGCGCGGTTTCGAGCACCGTAACCACGCCGGACTTGTCATCCGATGCGCCGGGACCGGCGGGCACGGAGTCGTAATGCGCCAGCATGACGATCGCCTTGCCCTTGCCCGGCACCACTTCGGCGATGATGTTCGTCACCGTCGCGCAGGCGATAAAGCTGAAGCCGCGCCAGGCATTGCAGGTGAAAGCGGTCTGCGTGGACGTCTTCACGCCGATGTCGGCGAATTCTTTTTGAATGTTCGCACGCACCTCCGCGTTGTGCGCGCTGCCGACCGGATCGGGAATTTCCTTCGGGCCCAAGATCCGCCCCAGCGTTGCGTAGGCGCGCGTGGCGGAGAAATCCGTCGCGGGCTTCGCGGCATAGTTCTGCCAGTGCGGCTGGCTTTCGTAGTTTGAGAGAAACCAGAGGCCCAAAGCGGCCAGCGCCAAAACGAGCGCGCGCAACACTGACATCGTCCCCACCTTCGAATCCTGCCCGGCGCCGAGCTTTTCCCGGCGCATCCACAAAGTCCAGCGAACGCGCATCTTGAAACCAAAACCCAACGCCGCGACTTTCGTTGGGGACATTGTTCGAAAGGGCTTCTTTATGACGAAATCTCTGGATCAGGATTTGCTCGCCGCTGTGCGCAGCTCCGTGGCCGCATCGCTCGCGGGCGGTATCATGGCCGCGTCCGGCCGGCCGTGGTCGATCGAGCAGGCGCTGGTTCTGGCGCGGGACGTGGAATACGCGGTGTATCCGGACCCCGGCAGCACGCAATATGAAGAGTGGAAGAAGCTGATCGACGACCGCCTGTCTTTCGTTCAGACCTGAAAACCCGCCAATCCTCAGGGAAATCGTGCAGAATAACTGACCTTGACAGTCAACAATTATTCCCTATGTTGCAGTGCATTAGAGAGTCGCTGGCCATCCGGGCCGGACGACTTCCGCGGGCGCCAAACCGTGCGCCCCTCACCAGGAGCGTACGATAACGAGTGTCACGACCGCCGGCGCGGAAGCCGGCTTTGAAGAAGCCACAAGCGCAACTTCTGTTTCCGAGCCTGTATCGCAAGAGAGCAGTGCTCCCGCCCAACCGACCTTCAACGATCTCGGCCTCTCGCCGGAGATCCTGAAAGCCGTCGCCGAAAGCGGTTACACCACCCCCACCCCCATTCAGGCGCAGGGTATCCCGCATGTCCTTCAGCGCCGCGACGTGATCGGCATCGCGCATACCGGAACGGGCAAGACTGTTTTCTTCACCCTGCCGATGATTGAACTGCTCGCGCGCGGCCGCGCCAAGGCGCGCATGCCGCGCTCGCTCATTCTGGAGCCTACGCGCGAGCTCGCCGCGCAGGTCGAGGAAAGCTTCACCAAGTACGGCGCCAACCAGAAACTCAACGTTGCGTTGCTGATC
>JBQCJO010000381.1:0-5665 GCA_051952735.1 Rhizomicrobium sp. | reverse complement strand
TGTTTTGGTAGGCTTTGTGGGTCATAGCTCAGCCGTTCTCCTTCGAATTCAAACAGTTTTTTGCAGGCCATCAGGGCCTTGTAGTAGGCGCCGCTCATCACATCGCGACTGATCTCCACGCAGGAGGCGAGGGCCGCGCGGTTGCGGATGGCGCCCATGAACTCGGTCATGCGCAGCGCGAAATCGTTGTAGTAGGACTCCGTGTCCTCTGGGGCGAGGTACATCATCATGATCGGGAAATAGATGCGCCGCGCCGGCGTGGTGGCGCCGTCCGGCTGCATGATGTCCTTTTCGCGCAGGATGCAGGCCTTGTTCTGCAGCACCAGGCTGGTGCGCTTGTCGCCATTGGCCAGCACCGCACCGTTAAGCACGAACTTCTCACCCGGCTTGAGCGACAGTTTCAGCGGCATGGGCGAATTCCTTTTGAATTCATTAAACTGGCCGCTCCGCGAAGATCGCATCGGCCGAGTCACGCGCGCAACGCTACCGCGCATGGGTTAACAAAAGGCTTGCAACACCGAGCTTTGCGTTCACTCCGCCTTAAGCATGTTCATCCTTTCATGCCGGCTGGCATCGAAGGGATTTCTCATGGCGCAGGCTGCTCTCGCACAGGGATTGGACATGCTCGCGGGCGCGAACGCCCACAGTGCGGCGCTCGCCAAGCTGGAAGCCCTTGAGGAAGAGCTCGATGGCGCGCTTAGCCGCCGCAAGTCGAACACCATCCTGCGCCGGGCGGTGAAGGTGTGGCGCACGGGCGAGATCGTCCGTGCCGGCCAGTTGGCGCTGGAAGCAACGCAAATCGATCCCACCAACGGACAGGCCTTCCACGTCCTGGCACTTGCGTTGGAGAAGATGGGTCATCAGCACAAGGCGCTGGTGACGTTCGAGAAAGCCTTCCAGCTCGATCCGACCGATCCCGATCTTCTGCTCAATCTGGGCCTTACGGCCTGGAACATGAAAATGCGCGAGCAGGCGATGAAGATGTTCCGTCTGTTCATTGCTGCAAATCCAGGCTCGCCGCTCGGCTACAACAATCTTGGCATGGTGCAATGCGAGCTGGGCGATCCGGCAACCGCGATCGAAACGCTGCGCAACGCCATCTATCAGATGCCGACCGAGCCGATGCTGTGGAATTCACTGGCGACGGTTCTCGCCGAATCCAGCCGAGCCGACGAGAGCATTCAGTTCTACAAGGAAGCGGTGCGTCTGGATCCGGGTTTTTCACGGCCTTATCACAACCTCGGCTATGCCTATTCGCATCTCGGCATGCTTGAGGAGGCGCTTGACGCGTATGATGGCGCTCTTGCGCGCGTAACCGATCCCACGGAGCGCGTGGAGGGTCTGCACTCGCGCAGCATCTGTCTTATCGGCATGGGACGGTTGGAAGAAGGCTTTCGGGCTTACGAAGTCCGCCGCGATACGCTGTTCCGCGCATACGTGAATCAGATGGTGAAAGCGCCGACCTGGAATGGCGAAAACCTCGATGGCAAAAGGCTTTTGGTGATCGGCGAGCAGGGGCTCGGCGACGAGATCATGTTCGCCAATGTCATTCCCGATCTCATCCGCGCGGTCGGCGAAACCGGCAAGGTACAGATCGCCGTCGATCCGCGTCTGGTGCCGCTGTTCCAGCGCTCGTTCCCGGCCGCCGAAGTCGGCACCTATGATGACCGCAAACTGCAGCATCGCGATGGCGACAAGGAACTGCGCTTCGTTCATTTCGCGGTGGAGAGTGGCGAGCCTGATTATCAGGTGCTGATGGGATCGGCGCTGCAGCATTTTCGCAAGCGGCTTGCAGACTTTCCGAAGCAGGCGTTCCTCGTTCCCGATGCCGCCCGCGTCGAAGAGTATCGCAGTCGGCTTTCGGCACTGGGCAACGGCCCGTTCGTCGGCATCTGCTGGCGCTCGATGATGGCGACCGGTAAGCGCGGAAAGTACTACAGCGCCCTCGACGAGTGGGGCCCGCTGCTCAAGACGCCGGGCGTGACCTTCGTGAATGTGCAATATGGCGATTGCGCGGACGAACTGGCGCGCGCGCAAGAGCGTCACGGCGTGACGATCCATTCCATCGAAGGATTGGATCTGAAGAATGACATCGAAGGCGCAGCGGCGCTGTCGGCGGCGCTCGATGTTGTCATTTCCGCGCCCACCGCAGCGGCAGCGACCGCAGGTGCTGTCGGCACCGAAACCTGGTTCCTCACGGCCGGCCGTACTTGGCCGCAACTCGGCACGGACGAATATCCGTGGTACCGCTCCACCAAAGTGGTGATGCCGGAGAAATTCGCGGATTGGGCGTCGCTGATGCCAAAAATTTCCGCCGAGCTTTCGGCGTTCGCGAAACGATAGCCAGACTTGATGGTCAGAACCCAAAGCGCGCTGTCGAAAGGCAGCGCGCTTTTCTTTTCCGCCAAGGAAAAAGCGGACAGCCCCGCGGGTGCGAGACCGTCCGCCTCTTTCAAGGCCAGCGATGCGGTCGCCGGGGGGTTAACCGATTGCCAGCCCTTTGAAAGTCCGCAGGTTGTTCCAACCCGTAATACACGTTCAGGTTGTAATCTGCTGCGGGTAAAGAGGCGGTAAACGGTTCTATTTTCCCGTGCTCGCCAGGAAGGCTCGCACATCGGCCGCCGATTGGTCCGGCACCTCTTCCATCGGGATATGCCCCGTCGCCGGATAGACAATCAGCTTCGAGCCGGGGATGTCCTTGTGAAACGCATGCGCCGATTCCACGGGGATCAGATGATCCTGCTCGCCCCACAGGATCAGCGTCGGCGCCTTGATGTCGCCGATATGCGCTTTCACATCGTTCGTCCACGGCAGCTGGAAGCGCTCGCCGTTCGCCGCGCGCGAACCTTCCATGCGGGCGAATTCCCAATACTGGTCGATCATCTTGTCGGTGATGATCTGCTTGTGAACGATCGCGTCGTTCAGGCCTTCCTTCACGATCGAGCGCGGCGTGATGTAGAGCAGCAACTTGTTCACCACCGGCATGCGCGCAAGCTTGAACGCCAGCGGGACGTGATCGCCCATCTTGCCCGGTTCACCGCCCGCATCCACCAGAATCAGCGCGCTCACCTTGTCCGGATGTTCTTCCGCATAGCGCGCGACAACGCCACCACCCATCGAATTGCCGCCCAGCGCAAATTTGGAAAGGCTGAGCTTCGTCACGACTTCATCGACGAACTTCACCATGCCTTCCTGCGAGTAGTCATGATTGGGCACCGCGCCGGTGAGCCCGTGCCCCTGCAGGTCCATCGTCACGATGCGATAGGAATCGCCCAGCTGCTTCACCCACGGCTCCCAGGTGAACAGCGAGGCGTTGGAGCCGTGAATGAGAACCAGCACCGGTCCGTTCTTGTTGCCCTGATCGCGCACATGCGCGCGTGCGCCATCGGGCAGCATGATGAACTCGGACGGAGGCGTCGCGTATTTCGCTTCCAGCGTGGCGCGCGGAATATCCGGATCGCTGAACCACCACACCGCGCCGATCAGCGCCAAAACAACGATACCAAGTCCGATCAGAAAACCGCGCATCGCACACCCCCAATTTGCGGGCGCGACTGTAACAGGCTTCAGAGAAGCTCCAAGAGCGCCTGCTGGTTAGGCCGCGTCGCAACGCGCATTTCACGAAAGTGCAATGGCGAAAGAGCCTTCGCCGTAGCATCGCTGATGCAAAGGCAAATCAATCGCTTGCAATGGCCGGCGAGATGCCCGGCCTGAACGCAATCGGAGAATGTGGCAGCGGCGCGGGGGGAAAAATGCATAACCGCATCCAGCGTGTCGCTCTTGAGCGCATCGGCGGCCGCGTCCGGCAGGCTCGCCGCGGCGCGGGCTTCATAGAGAACTTCACGGCGAACGGTGAATCCATTCTTCGTCAACTCGTTGGCAAGAAGCTTGGGCGCCTCCGCGCCGGCGGCATGCAGCAAAGCGCCATTCTCCGGCTTTGCCCACGCGATCGTGGCGCGCGCCAACGCCATGCCGTCGCCGTCAGCGCTTCTCACCTGCGCGAAACCATCTGCGCGCGCTTCCGCTTCTGTCTGCGGCCCCACGGCGAACACCGGCACGTCGCGGCGCGCTGTTCGCTTCGCGATGGCGCGCACGCCATTGGCACTGGTGGCGAGAATGGCCTGGACACCGTCCAGCGAAATCTCAGGTCCGTCGGCATAGAGAATCTTCAGAAGCGGCGCGGTGACGATCTGATGCCCCATCGCTTCCAATTTGTGCGAAAGCTCACGCGCATCTTCGGCCGGGCGCGTGATGAGGATGCGCATCAGAGCGTCAGCCACTGTCTGACGCGCGGCTTCAATGTTTCACCGGCCTCCCGGCCGAGTTGCTCAGCATGATTGCGCGGATCGTGACCCAGATTCTGTTCGAAGAATGTTTCGGCGAAATCGCTGCCGTCCGGCGCCAGAACCTCGCCGCGAAACCGCAGCACATTGTTCTCGTATGTCGCCAACCCGCCGATGGAAGTGCGGCACGACCCATCCAGTGCGAACTGGAATGCGCGCTCGCAGCTCAGTGCCACCTCTGTCGTCTTGTCGTTGAGTTGCGTCGTGATCTCGCGCGCATGCGTATCCGTCTCGCGGATTTCAATTCCGATCGCGCCTTGCGCCAATGCCGGAAGCCAATCCTTCATGTCGAGATAAGATGTGATGCGGTTCTCAAGCCCCAGCCGTTTCAAGCCGGCGACGGCCAGCAGCATCGCGTCGTAGTCGCCGGCATCGAGCTTTCCCAATCGCGTATCGACATTGCCGCGCAGCAGCTTGATGTTCAGATCGGGCCGCGCGCGCGCCACTTGCGCGTGGCGTCGCACGGACGATGTTCCGAACACCGCGCCTTTCGGCAATTCGGCGAGCGATTTGTATGCATTGGAGATGAAGGCATCGCGCGGATCTTCGCGCGGCAGCAGCGCGCTCATCGCCAGGCCCGGCGGCACCGCCACCGGCACGTCTTTCATCGAATGCACGGCCAGGTCGATGCGTTCGTCCAGCAGCGCTTCTTCCAGTTCCTTGGTGAAAAGCCCTTTGCCGCCGGAATCGGCGAGGCTCTTGTCCTGGATGCGATCGCCGCTGGTTTTCAGCACCACGATCTCGACGCCCGCAAAGCCCTTGGCCGCCAGCCCCGCCCGCACCATTTCGGCCTGCACCAGCGCCAGCTTGGAGCCGCGGGTGCCGAGGCGAAGAGTGCGGGAATTGCTTTGCGGCATGATGGGCTTATCGGCTAGTGACGAGCCGGAAACTAGCAGGAACACCGCGCCTTTGCGCAATTTCACCGTTCTGGGCCTCGAAACAAGCTGCGACGAAACCGCCGCCTCGGTGGTGCGTGGGCATGCGCCGGGCCCCGGTGAAATTCTGTCGAATGTGGTGCTCAGCCAGCTTGAGGATCATGCGCCTTATGGCGGTGTGGTGCCGGAGATCGCGGCGCGCGCGCATGTCGAAGCGCTGGATCGGCTGATCGAGGAAGCGCTGGCGCAGGCGAAACTCGAACTCAAGGACCTCGATGCCATCGCGGCGACCGCAGGCCCCGGCCTCATCGGCGGCGTGATGGTTGGCCTCACCACGGCGAAGGCGCTGGCGTTGGCCGCGAACAAGCCGCTCATCGCGATCAATCATCTGGAAGCCCATGCGCTTACCGCGCGCATGACGCATGGCGCGAAGTTTCCATTTCTTCT
>JBQCJO010000380.1:0-3605 GCA_051952735.1 Rhizomicrobium sp. | reverse complement strand
TCGGCTGTGGCGGATGCGGGTGGGCGTGTTGTCCCTGCGGGCGTTGTGCGCGCGGATTCTGATAGACGGTGCGCGCGTTCGCCGGTTCGCTGTGCGCGGTAAGCACGGCGGTCACCGACAAGACTCCCGGCAATGTGTTCACCGCATCTTCGGCCGCCTTGCGCAACGGCTCCGATGTGCGGCCGCGCTCCGGCGCCACTTCGATGGAAAAGCCGACATGGCCATCGCGTAACACAAGTCCCTGAACCAACCCTGCATCGACGATGTTCTTGCCGCTTGCCGGGTCGTTCACGCGGGCAAGCGCGCTCAGGACATCGTCCCGTGTTGCGGCCATTTCATCCTCACGCCGTTTCGCCGCGCGATGCATGCGCGGAACCGGCTTCGTTGCACCAGTGGGAAGTTGCTCATATAAACGCGGGACGCGCGAAAACCAACCGCGACGGGCGCAAACCCGTTGCTCGAACGCAGTGAAATCATGCCCTGGGGCAATCAGTCAGGCGGAAATAACGCAGGCCCGCGCGGCCCCTGGGGCGGCGGCCCTTCGTCGCCGGATGGCGGCGGCAATCGCCCCAACGATCTTGAGGACATGCTGCGCCGCGCGCTCGATTGGGTGCGCAAGCGTTTGCCGAGCGAAGGCTGGACCATCGGCACCATCGCGGTGCTGGTCGCCGGTGTCATCGGGCTTTGGCTTCTTACGGGTCTGTATTTCGTCAGCACGCATGAGCAGGGCGTGGTTCTTCGCTTCGGCAAATTCCAGGCGCTGACCGGACCTGGGCCGAACTATCATCTGCCGTGGCCGATCGAGACGGTGGAGCTTCCCGAAGTCACCACCACGCATCAGATCAATATCGGCTATCAGCAGGTGGGCGAGGGCGACGAGGCGCACAACGAAGACGTGCCCGGCGAAAGCTTGATGCTGACGGGTGACGAGAACATCGTGGACGTGAACTTCACGGTCTATTGGGTCATCAACAACGCCGCCGATTATCTCTTCAACGTCGAGAAGCCGGACGACGCCATCAAGGCGGTGGCGGAAAGCGCGATGCGCGAAGTGGTGGGCCAGAACCAGATCGGCCCGATCCTCACCGAAGACCGCGGCCCGGTGGAGAACCAGGTGCGCGAGCTGATGCAGAAGACGCTGGCATCCTACAAGATTGGCGTCACCATCACCGGCGTGAAGATGCAGAATGTCGATACGCCCGATCAGGTGCGTGACGCCTATCGCGACGTTCAGGCGGCGCGTGCCGACCAGGAGCGCATGCGCAACGAGGCGGAAGCCTACGCCAACAAGATCATCCCCGAGGCGCGCGGCCAGGCCGCGCAGATCGTCCAGCAGGCGGAAGCCTATCGTCAAAAGGCGATCGCGGAGGCCGCTGGTGAGGCGCGCAAGTTCAGCAGCGTGCTCGCCGAATACCGCAAGGCGCCGGACGTCACGCGCAAACGCATGTATCTGGAAACGATGAGCCAGGTTTATGCGGGCGTGAACAAGGTGATCGTGGATCAGAATGCGGCGAAGAACATCATTCCCTATCTGCCGCCGCAGACGCTGGGCAAGGCGCCGCCGGAAACCGTAACAGTCACCGCGCCGTCGGCCGCAGCCTCCGCGACAGCGGACGGCAATGGAGGCACGCCATGAACCGCGTTCCTCTTTTTGGCATCGGCATTGCCGCCGTTCTCGTCATTCTGTTCGCGACGTCGTGCTTCTACACGATCAACCAGACCGAGCAGGCCGTGCTGCTGCAGTTCGATGCGCCGCGCGAGATCGTCACCGAACCGGGTCTGCACGCGAAGATCCCGTGGGTGCAGCGCGTGGAGTACATCGACAAGCGCCTGCTCAATCTCGATGCGCCGGCCGAGGAAGTCATCGCGCAGGACAAGAAGCGCATGGTGGTGGACGCGTTCGCGCGCTGGCGCATCGTCGATCCGCTCAGGTTCTATCAGTCGCTCACCAACACCGTGATCGCGCAGACGCGGCTTGCGCCGATCCTGAGCTCCGACGTGCGGCAGGTCCTGGGCTCGCATGACTTCGCGGTTCTGCTGTCGGGCGAGCGCGCGCAACTGATGCGCGACATTCGCGACAACATGAACAGCGAGACCAAGCAATTCGGAATTGAGGTGGTGGACGTGCGCATCCGCCATGCCGATCTGCCGCCGCAAAACAGCGCCGCGATCTATGCGCGCATGATTCAGGAGCGCAAACGCGAGGCGTTCCAGTTCCGCGCGGAAGGTTCGGAGATCTCGCAGCGCGTGAAAGCGCGCGCCGAGCGCGAGGTGACCGTCATCACCGCCGACGCCACGCGCCAATCCGAAATCCTGCGCGGCGAGGGCGATGCGCAGAAGACCAAGATATTGGGTGACGCCTACGGACAGGACCCAGACTTCTTTAACTTCTACCGGTCGATGCAGGCCTATCAGGACGCGCTGGGCGGCAACACCACGACAATGGTGCTCTCACCCAGCAGCGAGTTCTTCCGTTACTTCGGCGCCCCGAACAGCGCCAAGGGCAAATAGAAGTCAGGTATTGTCGAGAAAACCGCCGGCCATCGCTGCCGCGAATTGTTCGCCCTCGGCTTTGCCCCACAAGCTGAGGGACTCGCCTGCTTCCGCGCGTGCGGCGAGAGTGGGCGCGTTCGGATCGACCGGCTTGTGTTCATCCGGCTGCCCATTCTTCAACCCGAATTCGCGCGCCACGACACGCCCGCTCGGTGCGATGAGGACATTGCAAGGGAGCATGAACTCGGCGCCTCTGACGGCCAGGGCCTTCAACAGATGGTCCGTAAGGCCGTCTTCCACGAGTGGCGCCAAGCCGTCCGCGTGCAGGAAACCGAAGAGCTTTCCAACGATCTGGGGCGTGATCTGTTTTTTTGTGCCGGTGAGTATCGGCCTGATCTGAAAGCGATCGTTCCCATATTTTCTTTGAAGCTTGCTGAAGTCCGGAAGCTCGCCAAGGCACGGTTGGCACCATTCCGCCCAAAGCGGCATCAGAATCGTAAGGCCTTTGAAATCGCCGGTGCTGTGTGCGCCGTCCAGGCCGACAAGCGCCACGCCCGGCAGTCGCGACGGCGCATCTTCGAAAGCCTGCGCCAGAGCATTGTCGGCCAGAGCACCGTGGGCAATCGGTGACGCGGAAGCGGCGCGCGCGGCCCGCGTTGCCGCCAGTCCAGCCATTCCAGCCAAGACGACACGGCGGTTAAGCGCTGATGGCCCCCTGTCCTGCAAAGTCGTTCTCATGAATCCCCCAAATGACGCGGCCCCGATTCCGCAGCGATGCAATGAACTTCGCAAATGCTCGGAAGACAAGACGCGCGGCGCGCGAAGTCGTTAACGCTGACCGGAAAGTCCTGCAAACTCGCTTATTTGGCCTCTGTGGCGAAAACCCGCTGCGACGGGCGTGGTGAAAATGTCCATTCGCGCCGGAATGTGATCGCCGGGACTTGTGCGCCTGCAACCATGATATATTTCCAAGGGGCCGCAGCTTTCGCCCGTTTGCTGAGTTTTGGGGATAGTCATTCGTTTTAAGCCGAAACATTTTTTACGCGCCGTTCTCACCGCAGAGTTCTCATTTCAGTCGCCTCAGCCGCTCGCGCCCGCCGCATTCTCGCGGC
>JBQCJO010000379.1:0-4209 GCA_051952735.1 Rhizomicrobium sp. | reverse complement strand
TTCGGCAAGACCAACACGCCGGAGTTCGGCATTCCCGGCACGACGGAAGGACGGCACCTGGGCATTTGCCGCAATCCCTGGAACCCCAATCACTCCTCCGGTGGATCGTCCGGTGGCGCGGCGGCGTCGGTCGCCAGCGGCATGGTGCCGATGGCGCATGGTTCCGATGGACTCGGCTCCATCCGCATTCCCTCCGCGCAATGCGGCCTTGTGGGCATGAAGCCAACGCAGTTCCGCAACCCGGGCGGACCGGACGATCGCGGCCGGGCGCATGGCCTCATCTGCGATCACGTTCTCACCCGCAGCGTGCGCGACAGTGCGGGGATGCTCGACTGGACGGGCACACCGGAAGATGACGCACCGTATGCACCGCCGACCAAGGCGCGGCCTTATCTGGAAGAAATCCAGACGCCGCCGGGCAAGCTGCGTATCGCGTTCTCCACCGAAGTGCCGCGCGGCATCAATCCGACGGACGATGTGCAGAAGGTGTTCGACGACACCGTGAAGCTGCTCGGCGATCTTGGCCACACCATGATCGAACTTCCCAAGCTGCCGATCGACTGGCGGCGCCTCTATCGCGCGCAGGGCATGGTCTCCGGCGGCATGATGGCGGCGAACATGGAAGAACTGATCGAGAAGCTCGGCGAGCCGACACCGGAAGATCTCGAGCCGCTGGCGCTGGTGAGCTGGAAGTCCTCCCGCAAACTCACTGGCGCACAGGTGGCGCAGGGCCTTCAGGATATGCGCCTCATCTCCCGCCAGATCATCGCGCTGTGGCGGGACTTCGATGTGATGCTCAATCCCGTCACGCTCGCGCCGCCGCCGGAGATCGGTCACCTCGATCCGGTGAATGTCGATCCGAAGGAGTTCAACCGCCGCCAGTCCTTCGTGTTCGGCTATACGCCGCCGTTCAACATCACCGGACAGCCTTCGCTGTCGCTGCCCATGGGCGCGTCCAGCACAGGACTTCCGATCGGAATGATGTTCACCGGGCGCTATTCCGACGAGGCGACGCTCTATCGCCTTGCTGCGCAGATCGAAGAAGCGCGGCCATGGCAGCCCTGGGCCAATGCCAAGCCGCAGGTTTGGGGCTGATTACTCGGCGGCTTGCGCTTCCGGTTTGAGCCACGCCTGAAGATCGGCAATCGCGCGGTGAGACATCGCTTTCTTGCGATCCTTGCCGCGCGCGCCCTTCAGTTCCGGAAACAATCCGAAGTTCACATTCATCGGCTGGAACGTCTTTTCATCCGCGCCGCCGGTGATATGGGTGAGTAATGCGCCGAAGGCGGTTGTCGGCGGCGGCGCCATGATCGTTTCGCCGTGCGCTTCCGCCGATGCGAAGCGGCCCGCCAGCAAACCGATGGCGGCGCTTTCCACGTAACCTTCCACGCCCGTCACCTGCCCCGCGAAACGGATCGACGGACGCGCTTTCAGTTTGAGCGAACCGTCCAGCAGCTTGGGCGAGTTGATGAAGGTGTTGCGGTGCAGGCCGCCGAGGCGCGCGAATTGTGCATTTTCCAAACCGGGGATCATGCGGAAGATGCGCGTCTGCTCGCCATGCTTCAGCTTGGTCTGGAAGCCCACCATGTTCCACAGCGTGCCGAGCGCGTTGTCCTGGCGAAGCTGCACGACCGCATAAGGACGATGACCGGTGCGCTTGTCGCTAAGACCGACGGGCTTCATCGGGCCGAACCGCAAGGTCTCTTCGCCGCGCGAGGCCATGACTTCGATGGGAAGGCAGCCTTCGAAATAGGGCGTGGTCTTTTCCCATTCCTTGAATTCGGTTTTCTCGCCGCCGATCAGCGCGGCGATGAAGGCGCGATACTGCTCCTCGTTCATCGGACAGTTGATGTAGTCGGCGCCGTCGCCCTTGTCATAGCGCGACTGCATCCAGCAGACGTCGAAATTGATCGACTCTTTGTGGACGATGGGTGCGATGGCGTCGAAGAACGACAAGCCATCATCATTCGTGAGTGAGCGAACCGCATCGGCGAGCGCTGGCGAGGTCAGCGGACCGGTGGCGACGATAGTGCTCTGCCAGTCTTCCGGCGGAAGGCCCGCGATTTCCTCACGGCGGATTTCGATATTCGCATGGCCTTCGATGGTGCGCGTCACCTCGGCGGAGAAACCGTGGCGGTCCACGGCGAGCGCGCCGCCGGCAGGAAGCTTGTTGGCATCGGCCGCGCGCATGATGAGCGAACCGGCGCGGCGCATTTCCTCATGCAGCAGACCGACGGCGTTGTTTTCCCAATCGTCGGAGCGGAAGGAATTGGAGCAAACCAGTTCGGCGAAACTGTCGGTGTGGTGCGCATCGGTTTCGCGCACCGGGCGCATCTCGTGGAGCACGACCTTGCAGCCGGCTTCCGCGGCCTGCCACGCGGCTTCCGATCCCGCCAATCCGCCGCCGATGATGTGAATGGGTTGGGTCATTTCCTTCAGTGTCTTGTTCTTGCTTGAGAAACGCTCTGGGGTTGTTTTTCGAAAATAGGGGGGTGGGGCGCCCCTCCGAATTGAATGTCGATTTTTGCTCTCTCGATTTCGCGTTTTCACAACATGTTTTGGTCGGCGAAACGCGGAGCAGTCGTTTTCACGTTTTCCACTACCCCCTCCCCCTCTCCCGGTCCATCCCTTCTCGCGGGACGCAATTCTCCTGTTCGCCAAACGCCATTTCCTGCGCATTTGCGGGCTTCGGGAGAGAGAACAAAATAGGAACTTATGATGAAGCTGTCAAGCCTCAGACCCGCCCGCGCCAATTGGCGCGCAGCATGGCGAATTGGCGGCGATAGAGCGGCACCTCCACCGGCGTCTTGAACGCATCGAAACCCGGCGCGATGACGCGGTCGAGGTAGAGCGGCGCGGTGACGGCGGGAAGAAATGCAGGCAGCGATTTGCGCGGCTTTATTCCGCTTCCCGCGGCGAGATGTTCGCGCGCGAACTTTGCGATCCGCGCGATGACGGGGCCGAGTTTCTTTCCGGAATGGGTTTGCAGGATCTCGTCGCGCGACGTTCCCGCGTCCGCGAGGAAATCGAGCGGCAGATAGACCTTGCCGCGTGCGGCATGGAACGGAATGGCGCGCAGGATTCCGGCCAGTGCGTGCGTAACGCCCGCCAGATGCGCAAGATCGTCATGCGCTTCGCCCAGGATGCGCGATGCGAGGCGCATGAGATTGCCGCTGGTCGCGTCGCAATATTTCTCCAGTGCCACCAGATCGGCGAACGTCGTCTCTGCCATGTCGTCTTCGCGCGCGTCGATCATGGCGTCGAACAGTTCGGCGGGAAGGTCGTGGCTTGCGAAGAGCTCAGCCAATGCGGTGACCGTGTGGTGCTGGCGCGGCTTCTGTTCTCGCGCCCCTTCCACCGCCTCGCGCCACCATTGCAGGCGGATGGCATGCATCATCGGATCGCGCACGCTTTCAGCCACACGCCCGATCTCGTGATGAAAGGCATAGAGCGCGAACAACGCCTTGCGCTTCTCCACAGGCGCGAAGAGCGCGGTGAAATAGCGGTCCTCGTCGGATGCGCGGATTGTGTCTTCGAGGGAAGCCATTCTCTTTCATACTTCCCTCTCTCCCATGGGGGGAGAGGGAGAAAAAAGCCGCCCGGTTTCCTGGGCGGCTTTTCGCATTCAAAGACGAACGATCAGTAGATGTTCTGCGCCGCGACCATGGCGAAGAGCATCGGGATCGAGAGCATCGTGTTGACGCGGCTGAACATGCCGGCCGGCTTGGCGGCGGCGGCACGCGCCTCGGCCGTCAGGTCCGGATAGGCGTTGTCGATATTCAGCGCCTTCTGCTGGTTCGGCCAGATGATGAACCAGACGTTGAACCACATGATCGTGCCTAGCCACATGCCGACGCCGATGCTGATGGCTTTCGGATTGGCGAAGCCCTCCGTGGCATCGAGCGTATAGGCCTGCACCAGATAGCCGTTCAGCGCGGCCATGATGATGCCGAACACGATGGTGCTCATCGCGCTCCAGCGGAACCACCACAGCGCCGCCGGCGTGATGTATTTGCCCAGCGCCGGGCGAAGCTCCGTCGGGATCGACGGCGTCGTCGGCGTGGAGACGAAGTTGAAATACCAGAGCAATCCGATCCACATCACGCCGGAGATAACGTGCAGCCAGCGCACGAGGAACGGCCAGAACAGCGTGGCGTCGTAGCCCTGAATCTCGATGTAGAGAACGAACATCAGCACCGCGAGCACGAC